>JAGOQV010000118.1 GCA_018063145.1 Alphaproteobacteria bacterium | reverse complement strand
TGCACCTGCCCCTATTTGGTCACGATACATTCGACTCCATCGCTGACAAATTTCGTCTTTTCGCCCGAAGCCAAGGTACGCTGGAACAGCTCCAGATGAACAGTTTCATCATTCTGCCTCCTCTTGCCTTTTCGTCCGCAAATCAGGCCTTTGTGGCCGGAACTGTTGGTTACAATAACGCCATAAACCACCCAGAAATTCTTGGGTTTTCGTTAGAAAACCTAAAGGCTAAGGCAGTGCGAGCCGTAGGGAAACAGATCGAAGCCGGCTCCCCTTACCAGCTTCACTAAATATTCCTAAAACGGCTTCATGACCGCTAAAATCACAATAGCAATCATGAGGACCGTTGGTATCTCGTTCCAAATACGGTAGAAAACGTCACCTCGTGTATTTTCATCACGCTCAAAGAGTTTTCTCCACCGCGCATACAGGACATGAACCACTCCAAAGACTAACAAAAGAGCCAGTTTCACGTGAATCCAGCCTTGTTCCAGCAAGGCCGGATTAGCCCAGAACATAAGCCCACCAAACAAAGTCATGGCCACAAAAGCGGGGTTGATAATTGCCCGCAACAAACGACGCTCCATGACCTTGAACGTTTCGGATAACTGCGATCCCTTCGGGGCTGCTGCGTGGTAAACGTAGAGCCTCGGCAGGTAAAGCATCCCTGCCATAAAAGCGATGACCGAGATAATATGAAGACTCTTAATCAACAAATAATGTTCTAAAAGAAAATCCTGCATTTCAAACCTCATTCTTTGGGTGGCGTTCAGGGCTGCTCATTGCAGAAAATTCTGCACAGGCACATTGAGAAAACTTCGAGGGACACTTCGTTCCTTCACAAGGAACAACCCCGCAAGGAAGGGAAATTGTGCGGTTGACCAGTTTGCCCAAGCCCTCAATAAAGCGGGGAGAGGTCCCAACCGTTGAAACTCTGGCAAAATATGGAACACCAAAATGCTGCGCTTTTTCGCGGTACTCTTGTTCGATTTCGACAAGGGTTTCAACGTGCTCACTAACAAACGCATGGGGATAAACAATAACAGGAACACGGTCTTCCCCTGCCTGTTTCAAAGCTTCTTCTGTACTAGGACGAATCCATTTGAGCCTCCCCACGCGGCTTTGATAGCAAATCTGCCAATCAAGCCCTTCTATGCCTGTTTTTGCTGCAATCAACCGCGCGCTCTCCTCACACTGCCACTGATAAGGGTCTCCTTCTGCAATAATTTTCTCAGGCAGACCATGTGCAGAAAACAAAACTCTGGGTGGGTTTAAGCTTTGGATTTTAGACCAAGCAAGAGCCTCATCATAAGCCTTTCTGACCAACTCGGCAGAGGCTTCAACAAAACCATCCTCTCCAGCATAACAACATAACAAGGTTGTAGGCGCAAAAAACCCGTTTTTCTGGCAAGCTTCTTGCCATGCTTCAACCGAAGAACGGGTCGTTGTTGTTGAATATTGCGGGTAAAGGGGCAATAACACGATACGGTCCGGCTCAAAGTCCTTAACCTTGAGAACAACCTCCGCTGCCATAGGATCCCAATAGCGCATAACAACAAAGACCTGCGCCAGCTCTCCCAAATAATCCTGCAGCGCATTGGCTTGGGCCCTAGTGTTCTCAAGAAGAGGGGATTTTCCACCAAGAGCAGTATAACTGCTTTTTGCCTCACGGCGAGATCGGCGAAAAGCAATCCAATGTGCCAATAGCCAGCGCACAAATTTAGGAGCCCTAATAATATTTTTATCCAAAAAAAAGTTCAGCAGAAAAGGCTGCACAGAATCCAAACAATCTGGTCCACCGAGGTTAAACAAGATGACGGCTGTCTTTTGTGACACTTTCATCGGCCCCGAACCCGCGCAACCAAACGAGCCACATTCTCAGGTGATGTATCTTTGTGAATTCCATGTCCCAAATTGAAGACAAAGCCCGACTGATTTCCCAAATTATCAAGGATCCCGTCAATCTCCCGATCAAGTTCTTTTCCACCACATAGCAAAACAAACGGGTCTAGATTTCCTTGAATTGGTATAGTTTTTTGTAATTCCTTAGCGACAAAAAGAGGAAGTTGCCAATCAAGCCCCAAGGCCGTTACCCCCGTTTTTGCAGCATAATCAGAATACAAAAATCCAGCACCTCTTGGAAAACCAATGATTGGAAGTGCGGGATATTTTTCCTTCAAACAAGAAACAATCCGCTGGGTTGGTTCAATGACCCATTTCTCGAATTGAACAGGAGGAAGCAATCCCGCCCAAGTATCAAAAAGTTGAACTGCCTCAGCCCCAGCTTCGATCTGACGCAGCAAATATTCTGATGTTTTTCGAACCAAAATATCTATCAAAACCGAGAATTTCTCTGGTTCACACAAAGCCATGAGCCGCGCTTTGGCAAATTCCTTGCTCCCTTCCCCCTCCACCATGTAACAAGCCACTGTCCACGGAGATCCAGCAAACCCAATTAAAGCCGTATCACAAAATCCTTCACGATCTAGTCCCTCTCGAATAGAAGAAACCGTTTCATAAATTGGGGCCAAATGCTTGTGAAACTCGGCATCATTCAAGTCCGCAATATCCAAAAAAGGGCGCAAACAAGGCCCGTGATTCTCAGTAAAACTTAGTTTTTGTCCCAAAGCATCAGGAACTACCAAAATGTCTGAAAACAAGATAGCCGCATCAAAGCCAAACCGCCGAATAGGTTGAAGCGTCACCTCTGTTGCCAAAGCCGGATTGTAAACCAGTCCCATAAAATTTCCGGCTCTTTCCCTTACCTCGCGATACTCAGGAAGATACCTCCCCGCTTGGCGCATCAGCCACACAGGTGGGACAGAACAAGGAAGATTTTTGAGAGCTCTTAAAAATGGTTTTGTCATGACACCGGCATAAAACCAGATCGAACCTAATATAAAAAGATATATTTTTTAGAGGAAGTAATGGTAGTAGG
>JAGOQV010000054.1 GCA_018063145.1 Alphaproteobacteria bacterium | reverse complement strand
CCGTTCGGGATGCTTTGAATAACGGGAACCCCGCACGTTCGGTTTCTGTGCCGGACGATATGCGCAAAGTGTTCAAGGAATTATTCCTGATGACGTCTAAGCCGATGCTTTATGTTTGTAACGTGCTCGAAGGGGACGCCGAAAAGGGCAACGCGCTGACCGAAAAAGTTTTCAAAATGGCCGCAGATAAAAAATATCAAGCGGTGGTTATTTGCGCAGAGATTGAATCGCAAATCGCTCAACTGGGTTCGGAAGAAGAAAAGAAAGAGTTTCTGGAGTCTTTGGGTCTTGAAGAACCCGGGCTGAACAAGGTCATTCGTGCGGGGTATGATCTGCTTGGTCTTCAGACTTATTTTACGGTGGGCCCAAAGGAAGCGCGGGCGTGGACGGTGCGCAAGGGAGCAAAAGCTCCAGAGGCAGCAGGGGTCATTCACACCGACTTTGAGCGCGGTTTCATTAAAGCAGAAGTGATCTCTTATCAGGATTACGTGACCTTCAAAGGCGAGCAGGCGTGTAAGGAAGCCGGAAAAGCAAGGCAGGAAGGGAAAGAATACCTCGTCCTTGATGGCGACGTCATGCTGTTTAAGTTTAATGTGTAGACCGATTTATTGGTTTTATAGAATTTCGTGTTGTCTTATAGGAAATTGGGTGCAGAGCTGAGGCGGAGGCCTGTTGGCTGGGTCAGCCATATAAGTTCAGAGCATGATGACACACGATAAATTTCGTGCCTGCGACAATTCTTTGATTGATTGGCACAGACACGCCTTGTGTGTGCCGAAAGGCGAAGCCCACGGATGAACTGCTTTCATGTATTTCGTCACCACATACGATCACTTTGAAATCCGGTTTAATTTGTCGCGCTTTTTCCAAGGCATCAGCAACTTGTTCTTTGATTTTTGAATGCAGGTGTTCGTAAGGTATTTCGTCTTCGTAGGGTACCTCATTGCCGTCCCCATAACGGCCCTTTAGAAGAGCTTTTACTTCTTCCCACTGATGTTTGCGTAAACCGTCCAAAAATTCGATTGTCAGATCTTTGGGGCCTATATTTGCAAAGTCTGCGTGTTGGATAATATTTTCAATATTAGCAAGTGCGTTGAAGTTTTCTAGCATTGCGCCTATTTTTACAGTGCCTTTAAAGCCGGATTTAGCGGCGCTGTCTTCTATAATTTTACGCGCGGCTTCCATTTCTTCGCCAGATGAAACGAAGGGAACAAGAATCCTTAAATCGCCTTGAAAACCCTGTTCTTGGGCGGCTTGAAGTACAGAAAAAGACTGCGCTGCATATAAATCAGGTGTCGTGGAAATAATTTGAACCCCGCGTGGGTCATGGTCGGTTCCTGCTCGTTTTTTCAACCGAAGTCGTTCATCTTCATCCAGTAATTCCGAAGGTTTAGGGTCCAGTAAGCGGACTGTCACTGGAAATTCGGGGCTACGGCTTCCTAATCGACAGAAAAATCTGGCAAAGTCATCTTTTTGGTATGTTTGGAAATCGGTTATTGCCTGCGGGTCCGAATCCGCCAGAGCCGATTTCAAGCAGGCTATCTTTTCCGGCGTCAGAAAGAAATATTCAGTTCGCACAAGGCCAATTCCGTCAATATCCAAGTCGTTTATTTTGTCGACATCATCGGGATGGTTAATATTCACACAGACGTTGAAATCTGTTTTTGAACGACGGTATTTGTCACAGACTTTTACAAATTGACTGGAAAATTGCGGATAAGGTTCCTTTGTATTTGCCGAAGCGTTCGCCGTAATCAGTCTTTTACACTGTGTGTCCAAAACAACGAAATCACCAAATTTCAACACCATGTCGCCATAACGAAGTGTTTCATTTTCGACCTGAAGCCTGTTTCCATTTTTATTGTCCCCAAACGATAGTCCGGGTGTCTCTGCCAAATGGTCTATCAGGGAAGCGTCACCTTCTTGCACTTCTTCACAAACGACATACCCGTGGTAGGCTTTTGAAGTGAAGCCTATATTTTTGACGTCAATGTTTTGCGCCACGAAGATTGCACTTTTTCCTTCAACTTGAAGCTGTTTGATATCTTCCCTTGTAAAGGCAATGTGGCCTTCGGCAACTTGTGACGAAGATTTTCGAAAGCTGCACAGAACGTCTTCTTCTTCCGAAAAGTCAGAAGTTAGGGTTACACGTGATGGAAAAAGATATTTAATGCGGTAGTCGGTGTCATTGTGAAAAAGCTGATGACTGGAGAGGTCGGGATTGCAGCTGTTTCCTTGAATGAGCTGCACAGCCTGTTCTGCCAGAAAACCCTTAGCTTGAAGGTATTCAAAAAATCTAAGATTATAGCTTTGCGTGGGCGTATCAGTGCCTAAAATCATTTGTGATGCTGGAATCAACGAACGGATGTCTGCGGAAGAGTAAAAATCAGGTTGGTCGGTTGCTGACATGGTGTCGGATAAGAATATAAAATCAATCAAGCTGCCCTTGGCGGTTTCTATAAAATCCTGTGTTTTCGCGCCTAAAAAAGGAGCGTCGTGTTCGAAGACCATAACGCCTCCGTATGCAAAAAAGTTGTTTATCAGTTTCGATTTTGGCTTTTTGCTATCGGCCAGATATTCTTCCATCCACGCCAATTCAATGTGCTGAGGATAAAAGCCGGTTGCCGTATAGACCAGACGTACTTCTTCTTCCGTCAGAGGCGGTTTCTGGCTGACTATGAATAGTCTCGGGTTTTCTTTAATATTTCGAATATTATGCATCCGACGTTATAAAGGTAAAAATCCAAAAATTACAAATATTTTGGAAAATTTCGTTTTGGGCTGCACAGACCGTAATGACCCTGAGGACATGGGTTAAGATTTTTCCGGTTGGGAATAACATCTCTGTATCGCTTTCTCACCCTTTCCCCTGTTTCCTGATTGTTAACATAATTCATATAAACTCTGGAGGAATGCCAAATAGGGTAGGGTAAGAGAGGGATTTATGGAGCCGGATGTTAATCCTTTTGAGGGTCTCGCCCCAGCTTTGCGGGAGGCGTTTGAAGGGGCTTCCGAAGCACCAGAGCGGGTAGATTCATCGGTTGCCATCAAACGCATGGTGGAGGGGCCACAGCAATTTACGTTTTTAAGGGACACAAACCATTCGAAGTATGCTATTCGCAGAGCCTTGCGGGAAGCCATTCCCGCGATGGTCGAAGCTGGGGCGAAACATTTGTTTCTTGAACCGGCCATCTATCCCAAGGAGCACCCCTTGCACAGTGAAGACGACGTGGAGCTTGCCGATGTGATGGAGCGTTTGTCTTCCAAGCCTCCCCGCATCACGAGTGCCGAGATCAGGCGGCAATCATATCGTTTTGAAACGGTCCATGTGGATAAGGATCTTCCCGAAGAGGAGCGGGAGGAAGCTCAAAAACAGACTGGCATAGAATATGCCGAGCTTTTGATTGAAGCCAGAAATCGTGGCTTCACCGTTCATATGGCGGGGGACGATCTGGGAAAGGCGGAAAGTTTGGAAGCTATTGAAATTTCTCAAGAACACGAGAGGTACAGAAAAGAGCGTGAAATTCTGCTGACGCATGGTCTCGCCGCTGCGGACGAAAATGATGAATATCCTTTGGGGGACAAAATGTTTTTTGATATGCAGCAGGATGCTTTAGACCGATTTCTCGAAGCCAGGTCAGGGGAATGGAGCGAGGCCAAGCGGGCGCAGCGTTTTGTAGACATGGCGGGAGGAGAGAAGGCGGTGGTTGTGTTCGGGGCTGGACACGGGCTTTTGGGGGCTGCCCTTGATTCCGAGCTGCGAAGACGAGCCTATGAGGATGGGCAAGGGGAGCCAGAAAAGACCAAGGTTCTGAATATTTGGGAATCGCGCGGGGCTGCTGCTTCATGGGAGGAAAAGCACCCCAAGACGAAATACGACACGCCGCCGGATGCGGTTTTGTATGTCAAGGAAGGAGAAATGGAGATGCTTCCTGCCCCCTCTGCTTCGCCGGCCTCACCTGTTCTTGCCGCGGCTCCCCCCCCTCCGCCTTCGGGGAGGTAGGAAGGGGAATAAGCTTGCCAAATTTTTCAGGCTTTTCGGACCACAACGGCGAGGCTGGTGGTATTGCCGCCCAGTTTCGTGGGCCACGGGAGATTGCCAAGAGGAATGACCTGAAGAGACGGTGTTTCCGACATGATTCTGTTCATGGCCAGATACGGACCAGAGATCACCTGCGCATTGGGGAAGAGGGGTTTTCCGTTCGGATAGTAATCATGCAAGATGACGATCCCTCCAGAAGTTAGAACTGGCAGGGACGCCGATACTTCGTTATAGACCGCTGTGGCCGAGTGGTCACCATCCAAAAAAATCACGTCAAATTTTTTATCTGTGCTTTTGATATAGTTCAAAGACCCGCTGGTATGAAAGGTGACGATATCGGATAGTCCCATTGCTTGCATCATTGCGGCAGGGGAAGCTGGCGCACCAACCGATTTCCACGCGCCACATTGTGGGTCGTTGACATCGTAAATATCCACAGTGTCGAGATGTCCTCCGGCATTATTGGTCTTGAGAGCGCGGGCCAAGTGAAGCGTAGAAGAACCAATATGCGTTCCCACTTCAAGCACCGAGGTCGGATTTAACCCACGGATCAAACTGTACAGAGCTCGCCGATCGCCGGGATTAACACCTCCCCATAAATCATTGGCCGGATGGAATGATTCAATTTCTTTCCTGTCTGTTTCCCAGCTTGAGAGACTATCCGGATTGTTCAAAATCCTAGACAAATCAAATTGGTTGGCAGGAACCAATTGGGACACAGAAAAAGGAAGAGAAGAACATTGAGAGAGAAGAAATTTCTCTTTGCACGCATGGGCTTGCGAGAGCAGGGGAACCGGTAAGAGAGAGCGAATAACAGATTTCAAAGACATGAGCATCACATCGAGGCTGAGAGTGAGAGATTATTTTTCAAAGGCACTATCGGGAACGGGCAGACCTTCCTCGCGGTACTGCGAGATTTTGTTGCGCAAGGTCCGAATGGAAATTCCCAAAATATTGGCCGCATGAGTCCGGTTCCCCAAGCAATGATCCAGAGTGTTCAAAATCATATCCCGTTCGACATCGGCAATTGTTCGGCCCACAAGGTTTTCAACGCCGCCCGGGTTTTGGAGGGGTTCGGTTATTTTCCCCGCTCCCGAAACGCCAGAGGGACTTGGAGCCTTGGTTGGTGCAGCGGCAGGAGATGCTGCAGCGGAACTTCCTTGAACCAGAATCGCCGTCGCTTCTATTTTGTCTTCGACTGAAACCAGAACGGCGCGGTGCATAGCGTTTTCGAGTTCACGAATATTTCCCCGCCAATGATGGCCCGTGACCTTGGCCTTTCCTTCTTCGGAAAGCGGTTTTTTAGCAACGCCATTTTGTTCAGAGTATTTATCAAGGAAGAATTGAGCCAAGGGGACAATATCCGCAACTCTCTCGCGCAAAGCAGGCAAGCGAATATTCACAACATTAAGCCGGAAATACAAATCTTCGCGGAACTCGCCTTTGGAAACCGATTCTTCGAGATTGCGGTTGGATGTCGCAATAATCCGAACATCCACCTTGACTGAATCATTGCTGCCAACGCGGGTGATTTCACGCTCTTGAATGGCGCGGAGCAATTTGGCTTGCAACATCGGGTGCATCTCAGAAACTTCATCAAGAAGAAGAGTTCCCCCATTGGCTTCTTCGAACTTACCGAGCCGACGCGAAACCGCTCCGGTAAACGATCCTTTTTCATGACCAAATAATTCGGATTCCAAAAGACTCTCTGGAATTGCGGCGCAGTTGAGAGCAATAAAAGGTCCATTGCCCCGCCGTGATTTCCGGTGAATATATTGGGACATGACTTCTTTACCAGTTCCCGACTCACCAGTAATCAGAATAGTCGCTTCGCTGCCGGCCACTTTGTCGGCAACCGCGACAACAGCTTTCATGGCCGGATCTCCGGCAATCATGGTGTTATTTTCTTCGGTGACGGCCTCCAGAATTCCAGCAATCAGTTCAGCATCTGGCGGAAGCGGGACATATTCCTTCGCCCCGTCCTGAATGGCTTTGACCGCGAGGCGAGCATCCGTCCCCACGCCGCAGGCCACCACAGGCACATGAATCCGCTCGGCTTTCAAGGCTTCAACAAAGGCACCGATTTTCTGTTTTACATCGATCATGACAAGGTCTGCCCCCTTGCCGTTGCGCAAAGCCCCAAGGGCTTGATCTGTATCTTCGCAGTGAATAACTTTTGCACCCCGCTGGAGAGCAATCTTTCCTGCTGCACTAATATAGCCGTCCAGTTGGCCGATAATCATAAGACGCATGGTTCTAAATCCTCTGCGCCGATTAGAGCATAGCAAGAACGAAAAAAGAAGACGAAACAGGGCGCAGAGCCAAGTTTTAGGTAAAAATCAGCTCTGTTCCGATTTAACGATCTCGGTCATGGTGACCCCTAGACGGTCTTCCACAACCACAACTTCGCCCCGCGCAACCAGACGGTTGTTAACATAGATGTCAATTGCTTCACCGACTTTGCGGTCCAGCTCAACCACCGCACCCCGCCCAAGTTTGAGAAGTTGGGAGACTTTCATCGAAGAGCGGCCCAGAACAGCAGAAATTTGAACGGGAATATCGTAAATCGCAGTGACATCATTGGCCATCGGCTCGCCGATTTCATAGGGATTCTCCTCCGCAACGCCTGCGTTGGGGTCTTCAATCTCCTTCGGGCTAAAATCATCAGATCCAGATGGTTGGTTTGGGTCAGCCATAATCTATTCTCCCTTTGAATCTCTATTGTCGCTTTTTTGGGCTCTCGGAGCAAGCAGCTCTTCAATGTGGCGTGTTATTTCTTGGGCTAGCGCGTTGTGGTCGCGGACAGCTCCTCCGTCTGGCCATGAAATTTTACAGCTCCCGCTTTGCAGAGCCGGATTTCCCTTGATGGTTACGCGGTCAAAGGGAAAATCGGGAGATGTGGAGAGAATGTCCCGCAAAGGAGCCTCATCCGCCTCTGTAGTTTCTATAAGAACGGGAATGGCGGGTTGGGAGGAAACCACCTTTTGAATGATGTTCTGAACTTCGGAAAGCCCATAAGTGTCGTTGAGGAGCGGAAAAGTCTTGGCAAAAATAGCCGCGCAGAGCCCAAGGACCTCTTTCTCAAAGAGATTCGCTCTCATTTGTTCGGAGAGCAGTACAGCTTTGATGGAATCTGCCAACCGGTTTACTTGTTCGGCTAAGTATTGTTCACGGCTAATACGAGATTCTTCTAAACCAGACAGGCGTCCTTGGGCAAAAGATTCTTGCTGGGCCTGTCCAAGCTCCTCAAGGGAAAAAGTGGGAGGAGGGGGCGGAATGTCAATTTCAGGCTCAGGTTCTTTGACTTGGTCAAAGTTATGAAAGTCAAACAGATATTTGTGGCCTTCAGGAGACACAGGTTTCTTTCCTAGTAAATCATGGCGTCTTCAGCCTTGCCTTTGGAGAGAACAACTTCCCCACGGCTTTCCAGATCTTTGGCGACATTGACAATATATTGTTGGGCCTCTTCAACTTCTTTGAGGCGAACTGGTCCCATCGAAGCCATATCTTCTTTCATGATCTTAGCTGCCCGTTCCGACATATTCGAGAAGAACAAATCGCGCAAAGTCTCTGTGGCTCCTTTAAGAGCCAGAGGAAGTTTGTCTTTGTCCGCAGCACGAATAATGGTCTGAATCGAAGAGGGGTCAAGATGAGAGAGGTCTTCGAAGGTAAACATCAGACTGCGGATCTTCTCAGCGGCATCAGGGGCTGTCTTTTCAAGAGACTCCATGATCTTGGTCTCAATGCCGCGGTCCATATTGTTGAAAATTTCAGCCATGAGTTCATGACTGTCACGCCGCGCTGTGCGGGCTAGGTTGGCCATAAACTCGGTTCTCAAAGTTTTTTCAACATCATCCAGAACTTCTTTCTGGATGGCCTCCATGCGTAGCATCCGGTGAATGACCTCTAGGGCAAACCCATCTGGCAGAAGAGCAAGAACGCGGGCGGCGTGTTCGGTCTGAATTTTTGACAAAACAACCGCCACGGTTTGCGGGTATTCTTTTTGTAAGAAATTAGCGAGAACTTCCTCGTTCACGTTGCCGAGTTTTTCCCACATGGTCCGGCCCGCTGGTCCGCGAATCTCCTCCATGATCTGGGAGATTTTATCTTTGCTCATTCCTGATTTACTGAGCAACCGCTCCGTACTTTGGTACGTTCCAATCAGCGAGTTAGAGGAGGACATTTGTTCAGCAAAATCAATAAAGAGCCGTTCAACCACACTTGAACTAATCTTCCCCAGAGTCGCCATGGTTTGAGAAATTTCCATGATTTCCTGTTCGTCCATGTGCTGAAAAATTTGGGACGTGTGCTCCTCTCCCAAAGATAGAAGAAAAATAGCTGTTTTCTCAACTCCGGTGAGTGACCGATAATCTTCCCTAACGCGCATCTTAACTTTCCTGTGTCATCCAGCCCCGCAGAACCGAAACAGTTTCTTCCGGATAGGCTGTTATAATATCTTCGACCTTTTTCAGCGAGGAGGCTTTTACGCGCCCCTCGACTTTTTGCACGTTAATCATGTCCTCATCGGCGATCAGTTCCTGAACGGCAAACCCTCCGCCATCTTGCCCAGAAGAGGACATAGAGGGGCCTGTCAGGGCAGGATTCTGTTGCATGGAAGGAAGAAGGCCCTGTTCGTCAAACCCTCCTTCTTCATCAGATTTCCCCCCTTCGGTGGCGAGAAGCCTGCCGACCATCGGTTGAAGAACGAGAAGGACAACCAGAATAATCATGATCGCAACCGTCAAGATCTCAGCTGCATCAAGCAGGTCGCTTTTCTCGAATCCCATAATGGTGTTATCGGTTTCTGGTGTTGTATCTACTTCAACAAACTGCATATTCACAACTTCGATTTTATCGCCGCGCTTGGTATCAACTCCAATTGCCGAACTTACCAAAGCTGTTAAACGGTCCAGTTCTTCCTTGGTGCGCGGTTGATAGGTTTTTTTACCCTCTTTATCGGTTGTGTAAGTTCCATCTACCAAAACGGCGACAGACATTTTCTGGACCTGACCACTCTCACGAACCATACTGCGGACAGTTTTGTTGATTTCAAAATTAGTTGTCTCTTCGTTACGGTTGCTTGCAGACGTCGGCCCCCCTTGACCAAGCAGGTCGCTATTTCCTCCGGGAAGATTCTTTTCCACGGAAACATTGTTGCTGTCGGCCTGCGTTTCTGTGTTCTTGTCTTCAACGGTTTGGGTTGAGCGCACGACTTGGCCTTGAGGGTCGTAAATTTCCTCGTTCTGGGTGATTTGGTCGAAATTCATATCCGCCACGACATTGGCGCGAACCTTGCCATAGCCAACGGTGCGCCCCACCAAATCTTCGATGGTTTGAGTCATGCGCTGTTCATATTTTCGGCGCACTTCTTCGTTTTTATCACTGGCTAGCTGCGATTCGTCTTCGCCTCCGCGAGCCAGAAGATTTCCAGCCGAGTCAACAATCGAGACGTTCTTCGATTTGAGGTCAGGAACAGCAGAGGCAATCAAGGACTGAATCCCAGCAATTTGTTCTTTATCAAGTTGAGCTGCACCGCGAAGATGCAAAAAGACGCTCGCACTTGCTGGACGACTTTCCCGACTGAAGAGTTCACGTTGTGGCAAGACCAGATGAACACGCGCACTTTTGATAGACTCTAGCGAGCTAATCGTTCGCGCAAGCTCTCCCTCCATTGCCCGAACCTGTGTGATGTTCTGAACAAAATTGGTGGTGCCGAAACTGGATTGTTTATCAAACAATTCATAACCAAGAGACCCTCCATTTGGGAGGCCTTCTTGCGCCAAGGCCATGCGGGCGCGGCCAACATCCTTGTCTGAGACCATGATTCTTGTTCCGTCGCCACTGACCTCATATTGAATTTTCAATTCTTCAAGTTTGGCGGAGATAGAAGAGGCATCCTCCGTCGGGAGGTCACGATAAAGGATTTTCATATTTGGACTGGTGACTTGCATCGAAACAAAAATGAAAAAAATCAGCAGGCCAAGGACAACAGCTCCCATCACACTCAAGCGGGCGGGGCCTAGTTTTCTCAGCGTATCAAAAAAATTGTTCACGTCTTGGCACCTGCGAGGTTTTGGTCAGACCGAATCTTTATCGTTATATCTAGGCTTAGAGAAGCAATTCTTGGATTTTTAGGCCTGTATTCCCCTTCTTGTTTCTCCAATGAAGAAGGAGGTTAGAAAGAGAGAATAAGGCTGTTTTTAATAATCCAAATACTGTTCGTCCTTTTTTCAGTATAATAAATTTTAGCGAATCTTTCCATAGAAGTTGACAAAAAACTCAATAAAATCAGTATGGTTATGGGAAAAACCTAACCTTTTTCTGGGACTCACGTTTCCAGACATTAACAAGTACTTAAAAAGTAATTACCTAAAGATTAACCAAAAATGAAGAAAAGTTGACTTGAGTATTCACGATTTACTATTTTATCATTCTGCTTGATCGTGAATTTGACAGAAAAGTCAAGATAAAAACTTGACGGATGGTGCAATTTAGGGTAGGATAAAAATAAGGGATTGTGTATGTTCTAATTTGTCGTACACTACAAGGTAGGTAAGGAGCTTCAGAAATGATCGAAGCATTAGGTGCCATCGTTTCAAACAACCAATTGGTCCGCAGTGTCGCGGAGCAAACCTCTTCGTCGCAGTCGTTTGCGGCCAATCCTTCTCGTGTTCAAGTCGCGGCCGCATCGGCCCCTTATTTCAGTCCTCACGTTGAACTCAATGGGGGAATGAGTAAGCCGATTTTTATTGTTCGCGATTCTGCGACAGGTGATTTTGTCCGCCAGTTTCCGACGGAAGGTCAGATTAGAGCTTATCAACGGGCTATGGATATGCGCAATCAGGCGATAGCCGAGTCTGTTTCTATGGCCCCGGGCGGTAGGGGGACCTCTGCCGAAGATAGCGCGATTATCGCCAAGTCGAGTGTAGAATTTCGTCAGGCTCGTCAGCAGATTAAACATCAGGAAGCGCAATCTCTCCCTG
>JAGOQV010000053.1:3252-11060 GCA_018063145.1 Alphaproteobacteria bacterium | reverse complement strand
ACAATCGCGTATCTCCGCTTTTTTTGCAGCCAATCCACTGTAATCACTCCTGCCCGCGCAAGCAAAGCCAGAACAATGGGCAACTGGAAGGCAAGGCCAAATGCGAAAATCAAAACCATGACCAGATCGAGATAATCGCCCACCCGAGCTTCAAGCATGATAGGTAGTACGGTTTGGTCCTTGGTGCTTTGAAAACTCAAAAAGAATTTCCAAGCGAGTGGCAGGACAATGTAGTAAACCACAGCGCCACCCATAAAAAACAAAACAGGCGAAGCCACCAAAAAGGGAAGTGCCGATTTTTTTTCGCTTGCGTAAAGTCCGGGGGCCACAAACTTCCAAATTTGCCCCGCGATAAAGGGAAAGGTAAGAAACCCTCCGGCAAACAATGAAACTTTGAGGTAGGTAAAAAACGCTTCGGTCAGGTTGGTATAAATCAACCGCTGGGTGTCGCTTGGGCCCATAGCCTCGGCCAGAGGACGAACCAGAAACCCGTAAATATCCTCAACAAAGAGGTAACAAATACCTGTCCCTGCCAGCAAAGCCACAACGCCCCACATCAGCCGCATACGAAGCTCGGCGATATGATCCAAAAAAGGTTGGGAAGAAGGGTCAAGAGTCATGTTTTTTCCCTCCTTGCTCCTCTTTTTCTTTTTTTCTTTCCTGATCTTTTTCTTCTTCCTCTTCAGCCTCTTCGTCAAGATTGCCTAGAAAATCGGAAGGAACCATTCTGGTTGGATTCTTAATATCCTTCAAATCAGCCTGATCCATGAAATCATCAAATTGTTTTGAAAGAGCGTATTTCATATACTGAAGACGGCGAATGAGCCGACCGAAGCCGTAAAGAACTTCCGGCAATTGTTTGGGACCAACCGCCAGAATTGTAACAATCACGACCACCAGTAATTCTGACCAACTGAAATCAAGCACGGCGGAGTGCGCCTTTCACAAAATTGCTATTCCTGTTTGTCGGCAGGCGGGAGTGTTTTGGAAGAATCCTGTTTTTCGTCTTTCATGCCTTTTTTGAAAGCCTTAATTCCCTCGGCCACGTCACCCATAAGCCTCGGCAAACGTCCTGCCCCAAAAAACACAAAGATAACTAGCGCAACAACGAGAAGATGCCAAAGCGACATTATAAATTTTCCTCTTCTTCATCTGAATCAATTTGGGTGATGATGTCCAAAACCTCATCATCGGCGGGAGTTTCCTCCTCGCTTTTTTCTTCTGCGCCATTCTCGTTCGCACCGAACAAATCAGCCGCCCCGGAAATGGTATCAATGGCCGGACGAGTGTCCAAAAGACCCGAAGCCCGAAGTTCCTGAACCCCTGGCAAATCGCTCAAGCTCGAAACGCCAAACTCATCAAGGAACGTATTTGTCGTCATCCATGTTACCGGACGCCCGGGGGTTTCACGCCGACGCCCGGGCTTGATCCATCCGGCTTCCAGCAAGACATCCAGTGTTCCTTTGTTGGTGGCAACCCCACGAATATTTTCGACCTCAGCGCGTGTGACTGGCTGGTGGTATGCGATGATAGAAAGAGTTTCAAGCGCGGCCCGCGAGAGTTTCTTTTCTTCTTTCTTGGCCAGAGCAAGATAAGGCCCAATATCTTCTGCCGTCCGAAAAGCCCAGACATCTTCAAGACGAACCAATTGCACGCCGCGCCCTGCATATTCGGTTTGCAGTTCAAGCAACATTCCCCCAACATCCGCCGAAGCCGGCAGGCGAGATTGAATACTCCTCAGAGAGACAGGCTCCGGCGAAGCAAACAGCAAAGCCTCGATCACCCGTTTCTGTTGAGCGGGATCATCGAGAGCCATCATGGGAGATGAGTCAACGGCAGGCTCATTACCCACTGCTTCTGGAAGTTCAGGCTCTGCTTCATCTTCTATGAGGTCATCATCCATCGTCAAGGCTTCAAGAGAGGGTGTCATTTTTGTCTGTACCTTCGTTAAAATCATCGGAAAGTGTCTCTATTGGCTCGCGATCAACAGAGCGCAAATAAATGGGACGGAACAAAGCGTCTTGGCGCAATTCCACCTTGCCTTGCTTGGCCAATTCCAAGGAAGCCGTGAACAAGGAAGCCATAGACGAACGATTGTAAAGCTGGTTGGTATTGTTTTCAGGCAGGAAACTATTCAACGTTGTCCAAACACTGCTCACACCACTTCTTGGCAACTTCCCAAGCATCCGCACCATTCTTTCCAGCGCATCTTCCATCGACATAACCGGAAAGGTAATAGGCTTATAATAACTGCTGGTTTTACGCTGAGTAATATCGCCATAAGCTTTAAGAAGTTGATACAGATCAACTGCGTATTTGTCCGGCTGGGCAGATTCAAATTTTTCCCGCACACCGCGAGGGTATACTGTAAGATTGAGCCTCATCCGCTGAGCAAGTTTTTGTGCCCCCGCCTGTATCCCCTCTAAGCGGCGCAGTTGAAAGGCCAAAGCCTCTGCCATCATTTCCGCAGAGGGCTCTTCTTCGCTGGTTTCTTGCTTGGGCAGCAGCAACCGCGATTTAAGATAGGCCAGCCATGCGGCCATCACCAGATATTCCGCCGCAATATCAAGAGAGAGAGCCGCCGCCCGATCAATAAACGCGAGGTATTGACGTGCCAGCTGTAGAATAGAAATTTGAGTTAGATCAACTTTTTGATCTCGCGCCAGTTGAAGCAAAACATCAATCGGCCCCTCGAAAGTTTCGAGCCGCAGGAGCAACGCCTCAGTAGGAAGAGTCGCAAGTTCCGCATTCTCCACGCCGCCCCCTTCCCCCTCCGGTCTGCGGGGGGCATCCTCAGTAAAAGCAAGGTTTGTTTCTAAGTTCATATAATCTCTCTCAAAATACACCCTACACGCGCCAAGCGGCAGATAGGGAGGCTAGGCTACCTGACCTCATAGGGTCTGGCAACGGTAAGAAACTTGCTCTCGGGTTTAGAATAGCGAGCCAAAATCTCGTCCACAACTTTGTCTCCAATCAACAACTGCAAAACGGTATCAATCATATTCTTAAATGCAAAATCATCTCTTGGAAGAACAACCACAGCCGCAAGTGTGCGCAGAGGAATCTGAGAAACGGGCTTAACCTTATCAGGATTCTTTTCAATAAAGACTGCGGCAGCAGCAGAATCATTAAGAAAAATATCTGCTTTTCCGGTTGTGACCGACAACATAACCTGCGAACCATCAGAAAGTGCGGGTAATGTCAAAAGTCCGGCCCTAGGAAAGTCACGCTTAACAATTTCATAGGCAAATTCACCATCAATTACAGCAATTTTAATTTGTGGGTCATTAATAGCAGTAATGTCCTTCGTAAATCTTTCATCATCTTTTCGTGCGTAAGCTAGATAGGGGATATAAAAGAATGGGTTTGTAAAAGCCGCCTGTTTGGAACGGTCTGGAGTTGGTGTAATTGGACCACAAAACATATCAAACCGTCCAGTTTTCATCCCCTCAAAAGGATTGGATTGCCCTGTATCTTCTGCCCACTCAATTTTGAGTTTGAGTTGTTTGCCAACTTCCTCAATCACATCATGATAAATTCCCGAAAAAGCACCCGTGTTCGGATCTTTCATCAAAAACGGAGCCCAAGTAAAATACCCGCACCGGATAATCCCCGTCCGCATAACGCGGTCAAAAGTCGTTTCTTTTGGTAAGTCCTCGGCCAAAGCGGGAGAGGTAAGAAAGAGCAGTACCAGTGCCAGTAAAATATTTTTCATTTTGGTTCATCCCTATTTTATTTTTTCCAGCGTGTGACCGAAATAACAGGTATCTACTTCATCTCCTGCATGGTTTCTAACGAGGCCATCCACCGCCGCCACCCCTCAGCCGAGAGGGGCGGAAGCTGCGCCGCCATTTTTTCCATCACATCAAGCTTGGCCCAACAATACAAAGCAAGATCACAGCCCGCTTGCAAGGATTCTCTCGCTCTTTGTTCGATTGGACCATAGTTTTCCAGAGCTTTCATATCCAGATCATCGGAAAAAAGCAGCCCATCAAATCCAATCATCCCCCGAATTATTTTATTTATGACAATTTCAGAGACCGAAGCAGGGTGCTCAGGGTCAATTTTTGAGTAAATCACATGGGCCGCCATCCCCCATAACCCAGCGGCAAACGGTTTCTGACAAATCTCTCGAAAGGGCAAAAAATCGCTGTCCGCTAGTTGATCCGCTGTCTCTGTGACCACAGGAAGCTGATGATGACTATCCACCGCTGCCCGCCCATGCCCGGGGAGATGTTTAATGACGGGAAAAACTCCCTCGCTCAAGAAAGACTGACAAACAAGCGAGGCCGCTTCGACCACAATGTCAGGCCGGTTCGAAAACGCCCGATCTCCAATCACTGTGTGAGTCACAGAAGTCAGAACATCCATAACCGGAGCGCAATTCACATCAAGACCATTCTCTCTGAGCATTCGGGCCATCCCCCGCATATCTTCAGAAAGAGTCTCTCTGGCTTTCTCCTCGTTACCCTCAATTGCTTGGCCATAATGTCTGGCCGATGGAAATTCTGGCCAGTGCGGAGCCTTTAACCGCGCCACCCGCCCACCTTCTTGGTCAATCAAAACAGGACAGTTCCAACCCACCGCCCCCCGCAGCTCTTCGGTTAACGCCTTGAGCTGTGCGGGCGTTTTGCAGTTACGGCCAAAGAGGATAAATCCAAAAGGCTGCGCAGCAGAAAAAAGTGTTTTCTCCGCGTGAGTTAGAGCCTCGCCCTCAACCGAGAAAACAGCGGCCAAAGGCAAGGGACGATCTACAAACGGATTAGCGTTTGGCAACGAGACACCCGCCAGATTTTTTGGCATTGATCGCCGCGCACGCCTCACGCGCTGCCGAAGCCTCCAAAGGTCCGGCCTGAATCCGGTAGAAAACTCCCTTTGGCGTATCCGCTTTTTGAATCCGCAAAGGTAAAGTCGCCAGAGATGGGTGCAGTTTTTGAAGTTTTGGCCACTGCGCCTTGGCATCCGCCTCAGTTTTCACCGCCCCAAGCTGAACATAGGAAGGCCCGCTTTCTCCTCCTTTGGCTTCTGGTTTGGCAAGAGTCGTTGGCTTGGCCGTAGCCTCTTTCACTTTTACAGGTTCTGGTTTTTTGTCGGCCATGTCTTCAACCGCAGGAGCATTTTCTCCTTTTGCCTCAGGAGCCGGAATGATTTCAGACTCAGGCTCCGAAGTCACCGGAGCCTCTCCTTCCACAAAAACTTCACCTTTTTTGACAGGCTGTTCAGCGTCTTCCAGAATATTCTCAACCTGCCTGGCAGAGTCTCCTTCTGTCCCTTTCAGATTCTCAAACACGGTGCTGTCTTTATTGGGAACATCCATGCCACCCCGATCTTCGGGTTCAACTTTGTATGCCCCCTCCTCCGCCAGAATGACCGGAACTTCGGCCTCATCGACTTTGGAATCTCCCGACCAAACTATCGAAACGATAATGACCAGAATCAAAACAACCACAGCCGCGCATACAGCGGCGAGTAACCGAGCTTTTGGAAGAGTCTTCGCATTTTTTCCCTGCCTATTCAATAAATTGTCAATGAAACCTTCTTCGTCAAATTCATCACGATTGCTCATGGCCATTCCTTTCTCACTTTAAGTCCCAATATAAATCAAACAGGCGTTCATGCTCGCGAATTGCATATCGATCCGTCATACCCGCAATGTAATCCGCAACAACCCGCGCCCGCGCAGTTTCGTCCGTCTTTCCCCCCACCACTTCAACACGATTCTGCCATGTCTCAGGCAAGAGCATATACTGATCCATGAAGGCATTAAAGAGGTCAGGAATAATTCGGCTTACCTTGAGCCATATCCTCTCCAGCGTGTAATGGTGATACATTCTCCGCGAAAGAAAATCTCTCATCTCCTGAACATCCTTATCCATCTCTGGAGAAAACGATACGATCTGTTTCCCCGCAAGACGCGCTTCTGCAGGCGATGAAATGTTCATATTTTTCAATTGGCTGCGGCTGAAAGTTAAAACATCATCCACCATCGCCCCGATCATGTCTCGCACCACTTCGGCAACCAATATCTCTTCGCGCAAAGCCGGATAGGTTTTTTGAACGGTCTCAATGACCCGCCCAATCAAGGACAAATCCGACAAATCCTTGAGCGTGAAAAACCCCGCCCGCAAACCATCTTCAACATCATGGTTGTTATAGGCAATATCGTCGGCGATTCCAGCAACTTGCGCCTCAATCGAGGCAAAGCTAGACAGATCAAGATCCATCTTTTGGTTAAATTCAAACAAGGTTGTATGAAGGACGTCCGGCCCAGCTCTTTGCCCAACCTTCAAACACGGACCGTTATGCTTAGCTACACCTTCCAATGTTTCCCATGTGAGGTTGAGACCATTCCACAACGGATATTTTTGTTCCAAAGTGGTGAGGATTCGCAAAGATTGGTCGTTGTGACTAAACCCACCCAAACCTTCCATACATTTCTTGAGGGCCTCTTCTCCCATATGGGCAAAAGGGGTATGCCCCAAATCATGGGCCAGAGCAACGCCCTCGGCCAAATCTTCATTGACCATCATGGCCCGCGCCAAGGTTCTGGCAATTTGTGAAACCTCAATCGTGTGAGAGAGTCTGGTCCGGTAATGATCTCCCTCGTGATAGACGAACACCTGTGTTTTGTATTTCAAGCGGCGGAAAGCCGAGGTGTGAATGATTCGATCCCGATCTCGCTGAAAAGCCGTTCGGTACTGGCTCTCTGGCTCTTCAACCAAACGCCCCCGCGTCTGGTCAGGACGGCAGGCAAAAGAGGCCAACGGCAAAGCACAATAATTATAAGCAGGAAGGTCTTGTGACATAGAGGCAGCATAACGACTCTGGAAAAGATGAGCAATCCATCCTCTCATAAAAAAATTGAGGTGGATTTTTTCACAAATAAAGCAATATTAACAATATGACAGACCAGACCATCACCTTGACCAGTGCCGCCTTTGCCCGCATTGAGGAAATGCGCGAGAACAAAGGATCTTCTCAACTCCGGTTGCGTATTGCCGTTGAAGGGGGGGGCTGTTCTGGGTTTCAATATATCTTCTCGTGGGATAACACCCAAGCCGAGGGTGATCAAGTTTTTGACGATGCCATAATCACAGACTCCGTTTCACTTCCCTTTTTGCTTGGCTCAACGCTTGACTATACGACCAATTTAATGGGCGAAAAGTTCCACATAACCAATCCCAATGCGTCCTCGGGATGCAGTTGCGGAAGCTCTTTCGGAATGTGAGCATAAACACGACATGAAATTAGCCTCGTGGAACGTCAATTCGATCAAGGCCCGTCTGCCCATTGTTACGGACTGGGTAAAAACTCACGCGCCGGATGTCTTGTTTTTACAGGAACTGAAAGGGGAGGAGTTTCCTACCCTTGCCTTTCAGGAACTTGGCTATCATTCGTTATTCGTCAGCCAAAAAGCCTATAATGGCGTGGCTATTCTCAGCAAAACCATCGCCACGCCGATTCTCACCCGTCTTTCGGGGGACGAAACCGACGAACAAGCAAGGTATCTCGAAGCTGATTGGAATCATTTGCGCCTGATTAACATCTATCTGCCCAATGGCAACCCGATTGACGGAGAAAAATTCACCTATAAGCTCAAATGGATGGACCGCCTGAGAACACGCCTCTTTGAATTACGAAAAAATAACATTCCGTTTCTGGTTGGAGGAGACTTTAACATTATCCCCGAAAAGCGCGATTGCTACGATCCAGAGCTATGGGCAGGCGATGCTCTATTTCATAAGGACTCGGTTGCTAAATTTCGCGCCCTACTTAATCTAGGTCTGGTAGATGCCTTCAGAATCGAC
>JAGOQV010000053.1:0-3152 GCA_018063145.1 Alphaproteobacteria bacterium | reverse complement strand
TAGACCCTCAAACCATGGTGACCACTCATAATATCCACCCACTGGATGGCTCTTTGAACCCTGTTGATTTTGCTCCTAAAATTGCCACCCTGCCCCAACGTCACTTTATCGGCAAACTCGACAAAATCGTTCCCGCCTCAGTCTATAACAGCTTTGCCCAAAGCGCTGGCGATGGCCGCTGCATGAATGTGACGCTGGTGGATAATGCAGATCATGAGCTTGGCTGGGCAGAACAGTGGAAGGTTCTCAAAGATATGCCGCTTGACTGTAGCGGTCCCGCGCAGCCCGTCCCTGTTCCCTTTGACCCGACTCCTTTAGACGGCGACAAATACAAAACAAAATCCGCTAAGTAGTCTCTGATTTTTACTCGAACTCTCAAAAGCAACGCTCTTCTGGGGCGTTGCTTTTTTTGTTTGTAAATTTAGATGCTTTAAATCATTCAAAGATCGTCTGGATGGACTTGTTCATGAGAGCTTTCCCCATCATCCACGACCTATGCGTGTTAAAATCCATAGAGGAAAATAGGATTTTAAAGAAACCTAGAAAGAAAGGAAAACCTGCACCGTTTATGCTCGCTGTAGCGTTTGCGTTTGCTGTTTCTTTATGTTTTAGTCTTCGTATAAGACGTAGAGCTGGAGTTACTATGTCGGTGCCGCATTGTGCCTACACCACATGGCTTCACGCAAGAACAAGGGGTTAGACTGATGAAAACGGTTTCTGACTTTTTTTTATCTAAAACTGCGCCAGGTATTTTACTGTGTCTGTCGGCAATTCTGGCTCTTATCATCGTCAATTCTCCGTTGAAAGAGTACTACGATCTTTTCAAAAAAATACCGGTCATTTTTCAGGCAGGGGATTTTATCATAGATAAACCTCTTTTGCTCTGGATCAACGATGGGTTGATGGCTGTTTTCTTTCTACTTGTTGGCCTAGAGATCAAACGTGAATTGCTGGAGGGTCACCTTTCCTCAAGGAACAAGGCTGTTCTCCCTGCTATAGCGGCACTGGGTGGCATGGTTTTTCCGGCACTTATCTACACGTTTATCAATTGGGAAAACTCCGTAGCCATCACAGGTTGGGCAATTCCTGCTGCTACTGACATCGCCTTTGCCCTAGGCGTAGTCATGATTTTAGGCGACCGTATTCCTACCGCCCTCAAAGTTTGCCTTGTGGCAATTGCCATTATTGATGACCTGATGGCAGTGATAATTATTGCACTATTTTACACCTCTGAAATTTCTATGCAGTCACTTGTTCTGGCTGGAGCCGGACTTGTTGCTGTTGCATGGATGAATCGAAAAGGAATAACAAGTCTCGGCCCCTATATAGTAATTGGGATTTTTATCTGGGCCTGCGTCCTCAAATCAGGGGTTCATGCCACTTTGGCTGGTGTAGCACTAGGTTTTATGATTCCTTTAAGAGCAAAAGATGACGAAGGAAAGTCTCCACTCAAGGTCATGGAGCATGCATTGTACCCTTGGGTCTCTTTTGGGGTTGTACCTCTTTTTGCCTTCGTCAACGCCGGAATATCTCTGAAAGAGATAACGCTTGAGACCTTTTTGGAACCAATTACGCTCGGAATTATGCTTGGACTCTTTTTTGGTAAACAGATTGGTGTGATGCTGATTACCATGCTTGCCTGCCGGCTCAGACTGTGCCACCTGCCCGACGATGTAACGTGGATGCAGTTTTACGGTATGGCTCTTTTGACAGGGATTGGCTTCACCATGAGTCTTTTCATAGGAACTCTGGCTTTTACCGATATAGCTTTTGCCGCGCCTATACGCCTTGGCGTTATGAGCGGCTCTTTCTTGTCAGCTGTGGCAGGAATCACCGTTTTATTACTGGCAACAAAAAAGCCAAGCCGCTTGATGACGCAACCTGAAAAATAGGAAAAAATCATGAACATAATGAAAACAGCAATACTTCTCGCAGGGTTGACCGCTCTGTTTGGCTGGGCAGGGTGGATGATTGGTGGACAATCCGGTATGG
This sequence comes from Alphaproteobacteria bacterium, assembly GCA_018063145.1. Lineage (GTDB taxonomy): Bacteria > Pseudomonadota > Alphaproteobacteria > Micavibrionales > Micavibrionaceae > UBA1573. The sequence continues at coordinate 1,160 of JAGOQV010000053.1, read as the reverse complement.
CGATTGCTCTTATTGTCGCCGTTGGGATGAATATAGGCTCCTACTGGTTTTCAGATAAAATCGTGTTGAAAATGTATAATGCACAACCTATTGAAGAAGGCCCGCTGTATGACATGACACGATATCTTGCAGACAGAGCAGAGATGCCAATGCCTAGGGTCTATATCATTGAGAGCACACAGCCCAACGCTTTTGCCACAGGTCGTAATCCTGAAAACGCTGCTGTCGCAGTGAATACCGGATTGATGAGTATTTTATCTGAACGCGAGCTCTCTGGGGTAGTGGCTCATGAACTGGCTCATATTAGAAATCGTGATACACTAATCATGACCGTAACAGCAACCATCGCGGGCGCCATATCAATGCTTGCAAACTTTGGTATGTTTTTTGGTGGCAGTAACCAGAATGGTGAGCGCCAAGGAGGGAACCCCCTGATTGGCCTAGCTGTCATGATTTTGGCCCCACTTGCGGCCATGCTGGTGCAGATGGCTATTTCACGAACCCGTGAATACAGTGCAGACAAGATTGGGGCTGAAATTTGTGGCGATCCTCAAGCTCTGGCAAGCGCCCTGCAAAAACTGGAATCGGCAACGACCCACATCAACAATCCTGTTGCCGAAAACAATCCGGCAACAGCGCATATGTTTATTGTCAACCCCTTGCATACCAATCGAATAGATAATTTGTTTTCAACGCACCCCAAAACGGTAAACAGAGTTGACGCTCTCATGAAGATGACATCAGAAGCTCATCAAGAGAACAAGACCAACCCCTGGATAAGAAACCCCGCAATTTACAAATAATTTCAAGGGCATTGCCGCAATGTATACAATGCACTGCGGCATACTCATGCGGGAAAGGACCGCACAATCACAGATCATGGACTTCGTTGGGCGGGAATAAGGGAGCCACTGGGCATGTTGTGCATTAAGGTATCAGGCTGCCTTCTCAAAGGAATCAGGCTTGAGAAATCGGTTCGTCTTTCAGCTTCACCCACCAATTCAAGCCATCGATCAAAATTGGCTTCCGTTCCAATTAAAATAGGAAGACGCGCTCCGTTTTTTTCAACGGGGTCACCAATCTGAACGAAATCAATTTGTTGCTTTGTCAAATATTTCGCAAATCGCGGATCTGCCACGGCCAAGATAGCCCCAACATCC
>JAGOQV010000003.1 GCA_018063145.1 Alphaproteobacteria bacterium | reverse complement strand
TGGTCGGATGTGATGCGGGCTTTACGCAGCTCCGGAGTTAGGAGAGCCGTTGTGGCTACAACAAGCAAGGTTGCAAATCCTCCAACCACAATGGAAGGAACCAACCCTAAGGCTCTTGCAGCTACACCCGATTCAAACGCCCCGATTTCGTTAGAGGATGTAATGAACATACTGTTGACCGAGGATACCCGTCCGCGCAGGTGATCGGGGGTAAGAAGTTGCATGATAGTTACGCGGATGATGGCTCCTATGCCGTCAAATAATCCGCTCAGAGCCAAGAAAAACAGGGATAGGTAGAAGGATGTGCTATAGCCAAAGCCAATCATGCAAAAGCCGAATCCTGCAACAACCCATAAAAGACGGGTCCCCGAAAGGGTGTTCATGGGTCTTAGTGCAAAGTAGATAGCCACGAGAATGGCCCCCGTTGCGGGGGCAGCACGCAAGGCTCCCAAGCCCTCTGAACCGACATGAAGAACTTGGTCGGCAACAGCCGGAAGCATGGCGGTGGCTCCCCCGAATAGGACGGCGAACATATCAAGCGACATAACGGAGAGTAAAATCCGGTTGCGCAAAATAAATTTCCAGCCTTGGGTGACACTTTTTAGAAAGGGTTCCCGTAGTTTCTTTTCAAGGTGAGAAAGGTCAATCGTTAGCAAAGAGGCGGAAAGAAAAGAAAGAGCCAGCAAGCTGGCGGGAAGTGTCCACGCGCTTCGTTCTCCAAGAAGTCCATAAAGCAGTCCGGCAAGAGCAGGACCGCAAATATTGGCAATTTGAAAACCGCTATTGATCCAAGCGGTTGCCGAAGGAAGATCTTTTCGTTCAATAACGTGGGGAAGTATAGAAAAAAGGGAAGGCGGAAGATAGGCCCGTGCAAGGCCAGAGGCAAAAACGCCACTAAAAATACAAATCAGCAAGGCATGATTGGAAAGATCTATGAAGTGTCCTCCAACCAGCAAGAGGAAGAATGTATTCAGAGCAAGGGCGGCCAAGGAAAAACGAAGGACTATATGAGGTTTGTTGCTGTCAACAATATGTCCGGCAAAAAAGGCATTGGCAATAGCTGGGACGGCTTCGGTTAAGCCAATCAGCCCAAGCAACAAAGGACTGTGGCTCAGGGAATAGACCTGCCAGCCGACAATCACGGCCTGCGATTGAAGAGCCATAGATGTCAGAACTCTGGAGATAAACAACAGTCTGAAATTGGGCAGACGAAAGAGAGTCAAGGAAGAAGTCTTCATAGGGCCTTTTAGGCTATAGACTTAGGAAATGTCAATCATTTCATCCTTCCACTCTTTGGGCTCTGCGTGGCCAACAACGCGCCATGCAGAGGGATAGGCCGTGCGGATGGATCGCTCCAACGTATCAACGGCTTCGTGGGTTGCGGCTACGGATGTTCCGGATTCAACAAGGCAATGAAAAATAATAATCGTTCCGAAAGGGGTTGTACGTGCCCGAACGTCATGAAGGTCTTGCAGTAAGGGAACTTGCTTTGCGCTCTCCTCAACCAATGATGTGATGACGCGGAGGGTTTCGGTGGAAACATCCTCCCCCTTAATGCCTTTGGTTTGCAGGGGTTCAATATGGGTTTCAACCTCTATGTCATCCCCTAACTCTGAACGGATGGAGGTTTCGAGCTGGGACGCAATATCATGGGCAACGCCCAAGCTCTGATTGCCGTCCACTTCCAGATCAAGTCCAACCGAGAGCCTTCCCGCCACCTGATGCACCGTCACATGGTGAATAGCAAGCCGCAAATTAGCGGCAATAATTCCAATTCGGTCATGGACGGTTTCGCTATCTAAGGCAACCGGATGAGTGGAGACCATAACTTCGGCTTCAGAAAAATCTTTCTGGATAAGTTCCGTTACAAGGTCTTTGGTTTCCTTGACTTTTTCTAAAGGGAGGCTTCGGCTGAGAGAAATATCCAGATCAACAAACATGACGCTTCCTGCGGGCCTCACCCGAACGCGGTTAACGTGGATCACGGCGGGGATGTCGCCCAAGGCTTTGCGGATGTTTTCACTAACTCCAGCGGGAGCGGCATCAATCAAGGTATCAATGGTCCGTCGTCCGAGCGTCCAGCCTGCTTTGCAAACAAAGAGAGAAACGCCAATTGCAGCAAAAGAGTCCCCTGCCGGCCAGCCAAGAGCAACCAATCCAAGACCAAGCAAAACAACCCCCGAACTCAAAACGTCCGAGGAAAAATGAAGGGCATCGGCTTCTAAAGCCTGACTTTTTGTTTCCTTTGCTACGCGAGAGAGCGTTTTCGCTCGCCAAATATCAATCAAGATGGAAGATGAAATAACAGCAATTGACCACCAAGTAACCTCAACGGGGTGATCTTGCGGGGAAAGCAGACGATTCACAGCTTCGTACATAATCCAGATACTTGTCAGAAAGAGCAGGCCCGTCTCGGCAAGGGCGGTGACACTTTCAATCTTGCCGTGTCCATAGGGATGATCTTCATCGGCAGGTTTATCGCTGATCCGAACAGCCATGTACGTCATAACGGTTGCGCCAAGGTCAAGCAGAGAGTGGATCCCCTCGGAAATCAAACCAAGGCTTCCGGTCAGAAGTCCAACACTAAATTTGCTTACTGTCATGAAAGCACTTGCCCAAATCGAGGTTAGGGCAACAGTTTCTTTTTCAGTAACCATTGGTAATCTCCTTGCTTTTGTAAGACTCTTGATTCTGCACCTAAAAGGTATAGGCTAACTGGCCATGAGGTTCATTGTTTTTCTTTTGATTGTAGCAATTTCTGTTGGCGGTTATGCGGCCAATGCTTGTGCGTTCGGCCAAGTTGGGGAAGTTCGCTCTCAAATTCGAACGAGCGGTGCGACGGCGGGGGATATTCCTTCTTGTCACGAAGGGCTTGCCCAATCAGAAAAAGGGAACTCGCAAAAAGCACTCTCAAAAAATTTGAGTGCCCATGTGTGTTGTGCGCCGTATCTTATCCCTGTCGTGGCGGTTTTTAACATTTCTTCTTCGGTGCTTAAGATTGAAAAGCCCACAGTTGATGCTGTAAAGCATGGAGAATTCGTTTATCCCCCCTTTCGGCCTCCATCCGCCTAGTTGCAAATTTTTCTGAACTTAAGATTTGCTACATATTCAATATTTTATGGAGATTAAAATGACTGTATTTCAAACAAAAAATATTTTTGCTGCTCTTGTTATGTTCGTAGCCCTTTCTTTGCCAGTTGCGGCACAGGCCGGAGAAAAGGACATGGCCAATATGGATCATACGACGATGTCTTCATCGCCGAATAATCTGTACGCCCAAGCAATGGAAACCATGCACGCGGGGATGGCTGCGGCTCCAACCACGGGCAATGCCGATGTTGATTTCGTAACTGGAATGATTCCTCACCACCAAGGGGCGGTCGATATGGCCAAGGTACTCTTGGAAAAAGGAACAGATCCAGAGCTTAAGGAATTGGCCAAGGGCATCGTGGCGGCTCAGGAGAAAGAAATTGCCTTCATGAATGAATGGCTGAAAAAACACTCTGACAAAAAATAAGAGATGATTTTTAAGAAGACAGGCCCTCTCAAGGGCCTGTTTTTTTATTACTAATCTTCGGGGGCAGGGGGCTTGACGCGAACCAAAAATTGAGTAGGGGGAGGAAGTTGAGGAGCATTTTTGGACGGTGAAACTTTTGGATGGCCCGCGGCAAAGAAATCGTTTTCTACCATCATGTTCATGAGAGAAGCATCAGTGACATTGATAAGGAAGTAATCTGGAATGTATCTTTGTGCCCCGCCAGTGATGGCGGCAAAGTGGTCATAGACCAAGTGGCGCATATGCTCGCGCTCCAGTTTTCGTCTGAGGACGAAGTCGCGTGTCCGGAGGCGTTTGAGTTCCACATCACTTCCTTGAATATGCGCGGTGTCCTTTAGTGTCAGAGGTGTTACACGAATTTCGAGCGTGGCGCGGTGTCCTCCTTTGGGGAGTTTTGTGAGTTGTTGCAGAGTAATGCTCACGTCGTGTTGTTCAGAAAAGTAACGGGAGGCTTTTTCAAGAGCAGAAGAAAGAGCTTTTTCTGCGCTTTCATCTGAATAGCCTTCGATAAGAACGCGATGAGTTCCCTTATTCGCGTAGCCTTCTTTGTTGCCACTCCCTTCTTCAGCCATCTGATGCCTAAGAGTGCGAAGCTCTTCAAGCAGGTCACATAAAGGGGTTGAGCAGCCTTCTATGAAGTTCTTCAACCCTTCTAGAAGCTCTTTGGAGGGAATTCGAGGATTGTTCGCGCATTCTTCAGCTTCACGAATAACCTTGATGAGAAGATCAATGTCCTCATCTTGTGTTAATAACGCAACCGAAGGTCGCTCCAACTCTTTGGGGGGTGTTTTAAGGGGTCGCATTCTGAGATACCTCCTGTTCTAAAGCGTTTTATTTTTATCCTATTCCTAACGATTCAGGGGATCAACCTTTCTCGGCCCATTCTTCGGGAGTTAGGGTTCTCAGACGGCACGCATGGACATTTCGCCCGATAAACCCATCTTCCAAGAGGCTAAAAACGAGTTTGTGACGTTCTACTCGATTTAGCTTGGCAAAACGGGGGGAGACAACACAAACGGCTAGGTGACTTTCGCCACCTTCTCCCTTGTATCCGGCATGGCCTTTGTGAAGCTCACTTTCATCCAACACCTCAAGAAAACTAGGGGAGAGGCCATTCTGGAGCCGTTCTAACACGGTTTGGCGGTTATTTGGCGAGAAAGAAGGCATAAAAATCCTCTTTTTTTGGTTTCTGACTGGAAAAATTATCCTTTTTTACCGTATCATGAAAAGAGAATGCCAAAGATTTTTTTGAAACCCAATTCTCCTGAGTTTGCGGATGGACGGTCCTCGTCCAGCCAGACGCACCGTCGCCGCTGTGATATGCCAGGTTGCCCGGGCCACGGAGAGCATCGTGCCCCCAAAGATCGGTCTTTGGCCGATTACTTCTGGCTTTGTGCCGACCATGTCCAAGAATATAACAAGGCGTGGAATTTTTTCTCTGGTATGTCCACGGCAGATATTGAGGATTATATCAATTCAGCAGCAGTCTGGGATCGACCCACACAGAGGTTTGATAGTATGGCAAACGCCGAGGCGATTCGGCAAAAGGCTTGGCAGACTTACCATTTTACCGAGGAAGCTCCGCCTAAGTCACGGTTTTCTGACTCCTCTCCGGTAAGGCAGACGGCGGAGTTCGAGGCTTTGGGGATTATGGGCCTTGAGTCACCCGTTACTCTGGCTGAAATCAAGGCGCGTTACAAAACTTTGGTCAAAAAATACCACCCAGATCATAACCGCGAAGATCCAACAGCTGAGGAGCTTCTGAAAAAGATCAATATGGCCTATACTATCCTCAAAGTGGCCTACCAAAAATTTGAAGAGTTGCCAGAGCGAGCTTAACCGAGCGAGCCTGAAATTTTACCTATTGCAGGAGAGAAATTGTGTCCGACCCCCAACGTGAGCCGATGGCTCTGGCCTTTGATGTTACGACCTTAACGCCAAATTCGCCGCGGCATACGTCTATTCCAGACCGTATGTTCCGCGTCAAAGAAATATTTGGTCTTGATATTGACTGGGAAGTCCCGGGGTTCAGCCATGATATGCCGAACGTCCCCCTGCGGGATGACAGCTACCATTTCGATCACGATACGACATTGGCCATTCTTGCCGGTTTTGCCTTCAATCGGCGGGTCATGATTCAAGGATACCACGGAACTGGGAAGTCCACCCATATTGAACAAGTTGCCTCGCGGCTCAATTGGCCCTGTGTTCGGATTAACCTTGATAGCCACGTCAGCCGAATTGATTTGCTGGGCAAAGATATGATTGTTCTCAAGGAAGGCAAACAAGTAACTGAGTGGAAAGAAGGCTTGTTGCCATGGGCTCTTCAGAATCCGGTTGCCTTGGTGTTTGATGAATATGATGCGGGGCGTCCTGATGTTATGTTTGTAATCCAGAGAATTCTGGAATCGGATGGACGGCTCACCCTCCTTGACCAAAATCAGGTTATTCGTCCTCATCCAGCCTTTCGTCTTTTTGCTACTGCGAACACGATTGGTCTGGGGGACACCACGGGGCTTTATCATGGAACTCACCAGCTCAATCAGGGCCAGTTGGACCGCTGGAATATTGTCACGGTTTTGAATTATTTATCTCATGAAGATGAAGTCAAGATTGTCATGGCCAAACTTCCAGAAAGTGACATAAAAGGCCAAGTGAGCGAAGCTGATGTCAATGCAATGGTGCGTTTGGCGGCGATGACTCGCGAAGGATTCAAAAACGGGGATCTTTCAACGCTCATGTCACCGCGTACGGTTATTAGCTGGGCTGAAAACACCGAAATATTCCATGATCGGGAGATGTCCTTTCGCCTCAGCTTCATGAACAAATGTGATGAGCTTGAGCGACCAATTCTGGCTGAGTATTACCAACGATGCTTTGGGGTTGAAATTCTTTAGAGCCGTGACCGATCAAGACAAAATTGAACTCTTCAAGGATGCTACGGCGGCGACGCTGCGGGCTTTGGCGCGTCAGCGGGATGTTGATGTCTATTATTCCGCTGCGGAGAGCGCGGATCGGAAATTATCCTTGACCCAGACGGGCCGCGCACGGTTGCCCTTTCCCGGGACAAAACTTTCTCTCAAAGATAGGGCGTTACTGCGAGGGGCGGCTGATGGCGAGGGGCTTCGCCTGCGTCTGCATAATGCGGAGCTTCACCGAAAGAACGTCCCAAAAGAAGAGGGGGCGCGGGCTGTTTATGATGCTCTTGAGCAAGCGCGTATGGAGGCAATTGGAGCTGCTGAAATGCGGGGTGTTGGGCTCAATCTTCAGGAAGTTTTGAGCGAGAAGAGCTCAAGGTTGGGGTATCACAATCTTAAAGATCGTCCTAAAGAGACTTTGGCGGACGCTCTTCATATTTTGGCCAGAGAAGGTTTAACGGGCGAGGGGCTTTCGGAAGGAAGCCGCAAACTCGCCGATCTTTGGCGGCCCGTTATTGAAGAAAAACTGGGTAAAGATTGGGTGAGAGAACTCAGCGGACGGGTTGCCGATCAGATGGCTTTCTCCCTTGTAAGCAAAAACTTGCTAGGGAGACTTGGTTTGTTAGGTGACGATGGCGGGGCGGATGGAGAGTCGCTTCAGCAATCGGACAAAGAAACGGAAAGCCAAGAAGACAAACCCAATCAGGAAGAGAAAGAAAACAACGCGCAGAGCGAAGATCAAGCAAAAGGACAGACAGAAGATCAAGGGGAAGAGGACGGTGGTTCCGAAGAAGAATCCGGAGAAGGGGAAACTCAACAAGAGTCGGAAGCGCAGAGCGCGGCACAAAGGAAGCCATCTCATTCATTACCCCCTGACCCACGCTCTGGAGTGGGAACAAGTTACAATATTTTCACAACTGAATTTGACGAAGTGGTGAAGGCCGAAGATTTGGCCGATTTTGAAGAGTTATACCGGCTTCGTGAATTGCTGGATAAACAAATGGTTCACTTGCAACCAGTGGTGGCTAAGCTGGCCAACCGTCTGCAACGAAAACTTTTGGCGCGTCAAACACGTTCGTGGAAATTTGATCTGGAAGAGGGCTATCTGGATAGTGGAAAATTGGCCCGCGTGATTGCTAACCCAACCGTTCCGCTCAGCTTCAAACAAGAAAGAGAAACCGAATTCAAAGATACGGTTGTCTGTCTGTTGTTGGACAATTCGGGTTCTATGCGCGGAAGGCCCATCAGTATCGCGGCAATGTGTGCGGATGTTCTGGCGCGGACACTGGAACGCTGCGGAATCAAGGTTGAAATTCTTGGTTTTACGACCAGAGCATGGAAGGGCGGAAAGTCTCGGGATTTGTGGATTGCATCGGGACGCCCCCCTCATCCCGGGAGATTGAACGATATTCGGCATATCATTTATAAGGCTGCGGATGTGCCGTATCGCCGGACGCGCAAAAACCTAGGGCTCATGCTCAAAGAAGGATTGCTCAAAGAGAATATAGATGGAGAGGCTTTGGCGTGGGCCTATAACCGCTTAGCGGTCCGTTCCGAAGATCGAAAAATTTTGATGGTGATTTCTGACGGGGCTCCGGTGGATGATTCCACTTTGTCTGTTAATCCGACCAATATCTTGGAGAATGATCTGCGCCATGTGATTAACTGGATTGAGTTGATCGATAAGGTGGATCTGACAGCAATTGGCATTGGTCATGATGTCACTCGTTATTATCGTCATGCTATGATGGTCTCAGATGTGAATGAGCTTGGCGAGGCCCTCATCAATGACTTGTCGGGTTTGTTTGAGAAGGGCAAATAGACATAACTGTATTTTGTGGGTGCGGCTTGAAAAACTTTCCCTTGCCAGCTAAGACCATAGTTCATCTAAATAATTTAGGTCTTGAGAATGAGCGAGCAGAAAATTTATAAACCCCGTCCGGTCACAGGTTTTCCTGAATGGCTTCCCGAAGAGCGTAGAATTGAACAGCAATGGTTTGACCATATTCGGAGAGTCTTTGAATCTTACGGGTTTTGCTCTATCGAGACTCCTTCGGTTGAAGAGCTGGATGTTCTGCGGGCCAAAGGCGAAGTGGATAAAGAGATCTATGTTATCGAACGCCTGCATAAAGACGAACAGGAAAAAGGCGAAACGCGGCTTGCTTTGCACTTTGATCAGACTGTCCCGCTTGCCCGTTATGTCGCTCAGCATTTCAACGAGCTGGTTTTTCCTTTCAAGCGATACCAGATGCAGCGCGTCTGGCGCGGGGAACGTCCCCAAGCAGGCCGTTTCCGCGAGTTTTACCAGTGCGATATTGACGTGATCGGGGTTGACGGTCTTTCTCTTCATTTTGATGCCGAACTTCCTGCGATTATGTGCGAGATTTTGCAAGGCCTCAATGTCGGTCCTTTTCAGATGAAAGTCAGTAACCGGAAAATATTGATGGGGCTGTGTGCAGGTTTGGGAATTGCCGATCCTTTGCCGATTACGCGGGCAGTGGATAAGGTCGAAAAAATCGGGACAGATGCGACGCGGAAGCTCCTCTCGGAAGCAGGTCTCACCGAAAACCAGTCAGATTGTATCATGGCCTTTGCTTCCATTAAGACGACAGACAGTTCCTTTGTTCCTAAAGTTCAGGGGCTAAAAGTTGAAAACGAAACTCTCTCCGAAGGGCTTGAGGAGCTTTCTTTTGTCATGGACAATCTCGCTCACTTACCCAAGGGGCAGGTTGTGGCGGATCTTTCGATTGTTCGTGGGCTTGATTACTATACAGGCATTGTTTACGAAACTGTTTTGCTGGAAAACCCTTCGTTCGGGTCTGTTTGTTCGGGGGGGCGGTTTGATGATTTAGCGGGAAGCTACATCAACAAACATTTACCCGGAGTTGGAATCTCAATTGGTTTCTCCAGATTGTTTGATTATATGCGCTTGTCGGGAAAGCTCAACGCAACACGCAAATGCCCAACGGATATTCTGGTGGCTTTGCCATCAGAAGAGCGCAGAGAAACTGCTCTGCAAACAGCGGTTCTCCTGCGGGGGAGGGGGTATAACGTCGAATTGTATCACGCTCCGCAAAAGCTCCAAAAGCAGCTGAGTTATGCTGAGAAAAAAGGCATTCCCTATGTTTGGTTTCCTCCTTTCGAAGAGGGAGAGGGGCATGAGGCTAAGAACATGAAAACGGGAGAGCAAAAACAAGCCAATCCGCAAAACTGGAAGAAAGAGGACTGAAAACATGATTAGATTTTTGTGTGGGGTGACCCTTTTATTCCTCCTTTTTTCCACAAAGGCTCATGCGGAATCATATACCTATGCCCCTGAAAACTGTGACTTTACGATCACTTTTCCTGAAAAGCCTTACGTTGAGAAAAAATGTTCAGGAGAAAAGGATTGTACCGAGGTGGTTACTTTTACCAAGGTTCTGGACATTGGGTCTTCGGTTAATTTTCGGGTGACGTGCATTTCACTGGCCGAAAAAGAGCTTGCCAAGTACACGCCCGAAGTCATGAAAACGACATTGGGAGAGATGCTCAAACAAACGAATTTGGAAGCCTACAATATAGATGCCGAAGAAAAGGATGGTTACAAACGCGCCGGATCGGTTAGCCTTGGCAAACGCAATGACCAAGATATTCTTCATACAGGTCAGTTATGGGTTGGCAAAAAATCGCTCTTCACGATGGAAGGGGAAATGTTGGGGGCTTCTAGTGACAAACTGAATCAGCTCTTTGCCGATATATTGAAAACAGTTCAGGAAAAATCGGGTGCGGTTGTGAAGAAAGAGTCTAAGGATTCCAAAACTTCCCCTAAGGAACCAGCTCCCGCAGTCGCTCAACCATAGAAAAAAAACCATTGCGGCGATTGGGACTCAGATTCTGCGAGAGGCCGAGCTTGTCAAAAACGTCATGAACGGGGATTTGTGGAAGATTCGCAATAGGTTGGTTATTATAAAGGGCAAATAGGATTGCAATTAGCCCTTTTACAATATGGGAATCGCTATCTGCCTGAAAATTCAAAACGTCATTGCGAATCTCTGGAACGAGCCAGACCTTTGATGTGCATCCACGGATCAAATTTTCTTCATTTTTGAGGGAAGATGGCATGGGGGGTAAAGTTTTTCCCAAATCAATTAGGTACTGATAGCGGCTTTCCCAGTCGTCCATCAGAGAGAAATATTCCAGAACTTCATCAATTGTTCGCATCGCAGCACCAGATTATTTGGCGGATTTCCTGCCCTGTAACAGCAGCCCTTGACACAGGTCATATATTATTTTCAAAAGAAGCGCAAAGTTTCTCCCCCTCTTGGGACCGTATCTTAAAGAATAATGAATAAGATCGTAAAAAGAAGGGCTTGCGTATATCTTCGCCTCTTGGCAAAGTGTCACTGTGTAATTCAATATCAATCGTGAGGATCACGAGTCCATGTCCAAATCTTCAGGTAGTACAGATTCAAAAAACACCCTGTACTGTTCATTTTGCGGTAAAAGTCAGCACGAAGTTCGGAAGCTTATTGCCGGACCGAATGTTTTCATTTGTAACGAGTGCGTTGAGCTCTGCATGGACATTATCCGTGAGGAGGACAAGAGCCAGATTGTCCGTACCGGAGAAGGGGTTCCCACGCCAAGTGAAATCAAGACGGTTCTTGATGATTATGTGATTGGGCAGGATCGCGCCAAGCGGGTTCTTTCTGTGGCTGTCCACAACCACTACAAACGCCTTGAGGTTGGTCAAAAGGGTTCGGATATTGAGATCAACAAATCCAATATTCTTCTTGTTGGCCCAACTGGGTCGGGTAAGACATTGCTCGCGCAAACCTTGGCTCGGATTTTGGATGTTCCCTTTACCATGGCGGATGCCACGACTTTGACCGAAGCTGGGTATGTTGGGGAAGATGTCGAGAATATCGTCCTCAAACTTCTGCAAAACTGCGATTACAACGTGGAGCGGGCCCAGCGCGGGATTGTTTACATTGATGAAATTGATAAAATCAGCCGTAAGTCTGACAATCCTTCGATTACCCGCGATGTGTCGGGTGAGGGAGTTCAACAGGCTTTGCTCAAGTTGATGGAAGGCACGATTGCCAGTGTTCCGCCTCAGGGGGGACGCAAACACCCACAGCAAGAGTTCTTGCAAGTTGATACCACCAATATTCTCTTCATTTGCGGTGGGGCCTTCGCTGGGATTGAGAAAATTATTGCTATGCGCTCGAAAGGCAGCACGTCTATTGGATTTGGGGCCGATGTGGCTTCTCCTGAGGAAAAACGGGCTGGCGAGCTTTTGCGGGTTCTTGAAACCGAAGATTTGTTGAAATTCGGCCTTATTCCTGAGTTTATTGGTCGTTTGCCTGTCGTGGCAACACTTGATGATCTTGATGAAGCTGCCTTGGTTACGATCTTGACTGAGCCAAAAAATGCTCTGTGCAAGCAGTATCAGAGGTTGTTTGAGATGGAAAACACCAAGCTGAGCTTTACGCCAGAGGCTTTGAGTGCCATTGCCACTAAGGCGATTGATCGCAAAACGGGCGCGCGTGGTTTGCGTTCAATTCTTGAGATTCTGCTTTTGGATACCATGTATGACATTCCCGATATGGATGATGTCGAGGAAGTGGTTATTAACGCAGAAGTTGTAAAAGAAGGCCAAAAACCTCTGCTTGTCCGCTCTGACAAGAAAAAACCTAAGAAGTCTGCCAAGGAAGACGAAAAAGAAGTAGGAACGGCCTAATTTTAGGTTCAAAATTTCCGTCTTCTCAGAATTTGTTAAGGTTTTAAGGGATATAATCCGATTGAAGGTTTTTCACTTTTAGGTCGGATCGAACTCATGACAAACATATCTTCTTCTGCTCAGTCCCTTGCTAGCAACGTTTCTTCTCTTGAAAAGGAAGCGTTGCTTGATGGCATTCACACTCTTCAATCTAAACTCGAAGTTATGGAGAGGTTTGTCTCCCGTAGATTTGACGAAATATCGATGGAGATAAACGCCACCTCGCAGCAACTGGATATGGCCGAGGAGGGGATGGTCGGGAAAATTGTTGAGGTGATGCAGGTTCTTTCAGCTATTTCTTATAGCGGAGATGGATCTTCGGCGGCCAATACAGGCGTGGAGCTCGAATCTGTCATTGAAACTACAGAAAAAGCGGCGAATCAGATTCTGGATGCAGCGGACCGGATCGCAAACCGGTTGCACACCGAAGGGAAATGGGATGAGCCAGGGGCTCGCGATAAGCTCCTTGAGGAAACCAAAAGCGATATACAAGACATCTTGATGGCCTGTACCTTTCAGGATCTGACTGGACAACGGATTCGAAAAACTCTTGAAAATCTTCAAATGATTGAAGGGCGTTTGAGTTCAACGCTTGAAAAGTTCGGGGTGAACATCAAGCCGGAAACCAACGAAGTTGTTCGTGATTCGATTGATAACCACGCGAAATCTCAGGCTGATATTGACGCATTGTTTGCTTAGAAAGCCTTTGAGTTGACGTATTCAAGGCGGAGGGCCGAGTGCGCTCCGCTTCTTTCGTTTATAACCCTAGTTTTTTGGTTTGTGGGCCTTGCGAAAAACTGCATAAAGCTCTAGAAAAGTGGTGATTTTTGTCAAGCACCACTTTAGTGAGTCTCCCATGATCGGGGCGTTTGCCTTTTACATTTTTGCGAGTGTTTTGGTTCTGAGTTCCTTGATGGTTATTTCAGCTCGGAACCCCGTTCACTCTGTCCTTTTCCTGATTCTATCCTTTTTCAATGCGGCGGGGTTATTCGTCCTGATGGGGGCCGAGTTTCTCGCCATGATTCTGATGATTGTCTATGTCGGGGCTGTGGCGGTTCTTTTCCTGTTCGTTGTGATGATGCTGGACATTAACTTTGCCGATCTGCGGCGGGGGGCGATGAGATTCATCCCGCTGGGGATCTCTTTTGGCGGGGTGCTATTAGCTGAGCTTATACTGCTTTACGCTTCGTGGTCGCCATCTCCCTTGTCTGGTCGGAATTTGGGGGCCCCGACTCCCGAAGCGATTGATAATTCAAGGGCAATCGGGAACATTCTCTATACAGATTTTGTTTTTCCGTTTCAGGTTTCAGGCTTAATTTTGCTTGTGGCAATGATTGGGGCGATTGTTTTGACTCTGCGCTCGCGTGAAGGGCTGCATCGGCAAAGCGTTCCCTCTCAAGTCGGGCGGAAAGTGTCTGATGTTTTGACAGTTCAAAAAGTGGTAACGGGAGCAGGGGTGGATCATGATGCTTGAAATCGGATTGACTCATTACCTGATTTTGGCCGCTATTCTATTTACCATTGGCATTTTTGGCATTTTTCTCAACCGCCGAAATGTGATCGTTATTCTCATGTCTATTGAGTTGATGCTCCTCGCGGTCAATATAAACTTTGTCGCATTTGGGGCGGTTTTGGGCGATTTGGTGGGGCAGGTCTTTACCATGTTTGTTTTGACGGTGGCGGCGGCAGAGGCTGCCATTGGTCTTGCGATTCTGGTGGTGTTCTTCCGCAACAAAGGTTCCATCGCGGTTGAGGATATATCCTCGTTGAAGGGGTAGATGAACATGGAATACTTGGCAGTTTTTTCTCCTCTTGCGGCGTTTCTGATAACCGGAATTTTCGGCAGAAAGATGGGCGATGTCCCCGCCCAGATTGTTACTTGTGCTGCGGTTATTCTGGCGGCAATGGCCTCGGTCAGTTTGTTCTTTTCAGTGGGAATGGGGCATGACCCCCATGTTTTGAAATTGATGACGTGGGTATCCTCGGGCGATTTTCGCGTGGATTGGGCCTTGCGTGTTGACCAGCTGGCTGTGGTCATGATGTGCGTCATCAATATTGTTTCGGCTTGTGTCCATGTTTATTCAGTCGGGTATATGAGCCACGATGATAGCAAGGCCCGTTTTATGGCTTACCTCAGCTTATTTACGTTTGCCATGTTGATGCTGGTGACCTCTGATAACTTGCTCCAGTTGTTTTTTGGCTGGGAGGGTGTTGGGCTGGCTTCCTATTTGCTGATTGGTTTCTGGTATCAGAAGCCTTCGGCCAATGCGGCCTCGGTCAAAGCGTTCCTTGTCAATCGTGTGGGGGATTTGGGGTTGACCCTCGGGATCATGGCGGCGTTTTATGTTTTTGGAACCATACAATTTGACGGTATTTTTGACCAAGCTCCGGCCAGAGCGAACGAGACGTTTTCCTTTTTTGGTTACCAAATTCATGCTTTGACTCTTGTCTGCCTGTTGTTGTTTGTCGGGGCAATGGGGAAATCGGCTCAACTTGGTCTCCATACATGGTTGCCGGATGCGATGGAGGGGCCAACTCCTGTTTCCGCTCTTATCCATGCGGCAACGATGGTTACGGCTGGTGTGTTTCTGGTTGCGAGGTTTTCTCCTGTGTTTGAATACGCGCCGGATGCACTGATGGTGGTTTGCCTTGTTGGAGCTTTGACTGCGATTGTCGCGGCAACCATTGGTATGACGCAGTTTGATATTAAACGGGTGATTGCCTATTCCACGATGTCTCAACTCGGCTATATGTTTTTTGCTTTGGGGGTTTCGGCCTATAGCGCGGCTATGTTTCACCTTGTCACTCACGCCTTTTTCAAGGCATTGCTTTTCTTGGGGGCGGGGTCCGTCATCCATGCCATGTCTGGCGAACAAGATATGCGTAAAATGGGCGGAATTTGGAAGAAAATTCCTGTGACCTATACCTTGATGTGGATAGGCTCTCTGGCTTTGGCGGGGTTCCCTTTCTTTGCTGGTTTTTATTCCAAAGATCTTATTCTGGAGGCCGAATGGGCTTCTGGGTCGGCGGTGGGCCATTTTGCCTATTGGGTTGGGATTGTGGCGGCTTTGCTGACGGCCTTTTATAGCTGGCGTTTGCTCATCATGACTTTTCACGGGAAAGCGCGGGCAGATCACCATACGATGGAACACGTCCATGAATCGCCTGCCGTTATGCTTGTGCCTCTTGCTGTTTTGGCAGTTGGGGCAATCTTTGCGGGGACTGTGTTTAACGGTGTGTTTGCGGAGCCGAAACACCAGTTGGTAGAAGCCGCCCACGGAGTAGGCGCAGACGTGGCGGTTCAAATGGAAGAGCCACCAAGTGATTGGAACCGCGATGATTTCTTTGGAAAAAGTTTGATGGTTTTGCCAGAGCATGACTCGGTGGCCAAAGCGCACCACGTTGAGCTCTGGGTGAAGCTTCTTCCTACGATTATGGGGGTTTGCGGGATATTGCTTGGCTATCTGGCCTATATGTTTGTCAAGACTATTCCAGAACTCACCGTTAAACGGTTCAAAAGACTTCATACGCTTTTCTTCCGTAAATGGTTTTTTGACGAGATTTATGACCTCGTCTTTGTTCGGAGCAGTGTGGCTCTTGGGAATTTGTTCTGGAAGGGCGGAGACCAAAAGATCATTGATGGGTTTGGGCCTGATGGGGTGTCTCTGCTTTCCAAGCGTGTGGCTGCGATTTTGGGACGGTTCCAGACTGGATATGTCTTCCAATATGCGTTTGTCATGATGATAGGCCTTGTTGCCTTGGTGTCGTGGGTGGCGTTCCGAGCTGGTTTGTTTGGCCAGTAGAAAAAGAGAAAAAGATGATTGATTTTCCCATTCTCTCCTTGATGACTTTCTTGCCTTTGGCGGGAGCGGCTTGTCTTCTTCTTGTACGGGGGGATGAGGAGCTGGTGGGGAGGCTCTCTCGCTTGATTGCTTTGGCGGTTTCAGGACTGACCTTTCTGTTGTCCGTTGCTATGATGGTTAATTTTGATCCGGTGGTGGGCGGTTTCCAATTCGAAGAAAAAATAGTCTGGTTCCAAACAGCTGGAATTTCCTATCACATGGGGGTTGATGGTATTTCCTTTTTCTTTGTTGTTCTTTCGGCCTTCCTGACTCCAATTTGCATTCTGGCCAGTCAACATTCTATTACAAAGCGTGTTCGCGAATATATGGCGGCCTTTCTTCTTCTTGAAACTTTTATGATCGGAACGTTCTGCGCTTTGGATGCCGTTCTGTTCTATACCTTCTTTGAAGGTGTTCTCATCCCGATGTTTGTCATCATTGGGGTTTGGGGTGGCCCTCGCCGTATTTATTCGGCCTTCAAACTGTTTCTTTATACCTTGCTGGGTTCAGTTTTGATGCTGGTTGCTTTGCTGGCGATGTATATTCAATCTGGCACAACGGATATTCCTTCCCTGATGCAATCCTCCTTTCCGGTAGAGATGCAGTTTTGGTTGTTTCTGGCTTTCTTTGCCAGTTTTGCGGTCAAGATGCCTATGTGGCCGGTTCATACGTGGTTGCCGGACGCTCACGTTGAGGCCCCGACCGCAGGTTCTGTTATTTTGGCGGGGGTTTTGCTTAAGATGGGGGGGTATGGGTTCTTGCGGTTCTCGTTGCCGATGTTTCCTGATGCAACCCAGTTCTTTACGCCCTATATCTTCGCTTTGAGTGTCATTGCCATCATCTATACATCGTTGGTGGCGTTGGTTCAGACCGATATGAAGAAGATGATTGCGTATTCTTCGGTGGCGCATATGGGTTTTGTTACGCTCGGAATTTTCACGTTAAACGTGCAGGGCGTGCAGGGGGCTATTTTTCAAATGTTGAGCCACGGGATTATTTCGGCGGCACTCTTCCTCTGTGTGGGGGTTGTCTATGACCGCTTGCACACACGGGATATTAATCGCTATGGCAACCTTTCGAAGAATATGCCTTTGTATGCGACAACCTTCGTTATTCTGATGTTGGGGTCCGTTGGTTTGCCAGGGACATCTGGATTTGTCGGAGAATTTCTTGCCCTGCTGGGGGCATTCAAAGTCAACACAGTGGTAGCGACTTTTGCTGCAACGGGAGTTGTGCTCGGGGCTGCTTATATGTTGCTCTTAACTCGCAAAATTGTTTTTGGTCCCAAAGTGAACGAAGACGCAGCCGCAATGCTTGATCTGGACGGGCGCGAGAAACTCTATTTCCTACCTTTGGTTCTGCTCGTGATTTGGTTAGGGGTGGCCCCGGGATATATCCTTGACCGGACACAACCGGCGGTCCAGACTTTGGTAAACGACTACCAAACGCGGCTAACTCAGCCTGTTCTCCCCTCATCGGAGGTACTGAATAATGACCAATAATATCCCTGATATGATGAGCGGTATGGTGCTTAGTCCCTTGAAGCCAGAGTTGTTTTTGGCAGGGGTGGGCTTGCTTCTTTTGCTTCTTGGGGCTTTTCGCGGTAATGCGAGCCTCAATTTTATTCTCTCGGCCGTTGTGGCTTCTTTTGTTGTGGCCATCGGCTTTACCTTGCAAAGTGACTGGTCTCCGATTGATACCTTGGGCGGCATGGTCCTTATGGACGGCTTTGCAGGATGGATGAAAGTCTTGGTTCTTTCTGGGCTTTCGGCGTCTTTGCTTTTGTCTGTTTCGTGGCTGCGAGAGAATAGTTTGCTACGTTTTGAATACCCGCTTCTGGTTTTATTCTCTGGTATTGGCATGATGCTCATGCTCTCGGCCAATAATTTTCTGGCTCTTTATGTGTCTTTGGAACTTTCTTCTTTGTGTCTCTATGTGTTGGCGGCCATTCGGCGCGATGATGTTCTGTCCTCTGAAGCAGGGGTCAAATATTTTGTTCTGGGGGCATTGTCTTCCGGATTGTTGCTTTTTGGCATTAGCTTGGTTTATGGGTTCACGGGAACGACCAGCTATGCCCTCGTTGCTCAGACATTAGGCTCAGCGGAAGAAATTCCACTCGGGGCGATTGTTGGTATGGTTTTCATTCTGGCAGGGCTGGCTTTCAAAATTTCGGCCGTTCCCTTCCATATGTGGACACCTGATGTCTATCAAGGGGCCCCGACACCAGTGACGGCTTTGTTTGCGATTGTGCCAAAGGTTGCTGCCTTTGGGCTGATCATTCGTCTTCTTTTTGGACCGTTTGAAGCTCTAGGGCCGGAATGGACGCAAATCATTTCCTTTATGGCTGTGGCTTCAATGGTTTGGGGAGGTTTTGCAGGGGTGGCACAAACCAACTTCAAACGCCTGCTGGCCTATAGTTCGATTGCGAATATGGGCTATGCTTTAATTGGGCTTTTGCCTGGGGTTCCCGAAGGAGTGGGGTCTGTCATCCTTTATCTTACAATTTACATGGTTATGACGGCGGGAGTTTTTGCTGTTTTGATGGGGCTTCGTCGCAATGGGCAATCGCTTGAAACAATTTCGGATTTTGCGGGTTTGTCGCAAACTTCTCCTTTCTACGCCTACGTCCTCGCGGCGTTGATGTTTTCCATGAGCGGCATTCCCCCGCTTGCAGGATTTTTCAGCAAGTTGTTTGTTTTTCAGGCAGCTGTTGCCGGAGGATATATTGCGGTGGCTGTGATCGGGGTTTTGGCTTCGGTCGTGGCTTCCTATTACTATTTGCGCGTGGTTAAAGTGATGTTCTTTGACGAGCCGGTTTTGCCTTTAGAAAAAACTTGTTCGTGGTCACGAAAAATAGTTGCGGCAGCATCACTCGCCTTTATCTTGCTCTTTACTTTGATGCCGAACGCTTTGTTTGATCGGGCACAGGCAGCGGCGGCTAGTCTGTTTCAGTAAGTATGGATCACAGCAAGTGGACCCGTCATTTTTTCGAAGAGCTTCCTAGCACGCAGGATAAGGCGTTTGATCTGGCTCGAGATTCTCCTGACCTTATTCCTCTTGTGGTTGTGACCAAGCGGCAAGTTTCTGGTCGTGGGCGATTGGGAAATGTTTGGGTTGGCCTTAACGGAAATTTTTTTGGCTCTTTTGCTGTGCGTCCTGATATGCCTCTCAATCAGGCAGGGCAGTTTTCTTTTTTGGCTGCTGTGGCGTTGTCCGATGTGTTGGAAGAATATCTGCCCGAAAATTGTAAGATCGAACACAAATGGCCAAATGATGTTCTGCTGAACTCAAAAAAAGTGGCGGGGATTCTGATTGAAAGCGAAAGCGATGCGGAGGGCGTGGCAAAGCTCCTCGTGATAGGGGTGGGGGTTAATCTGGCGGAGGCTCCAGACGGGGCAATTTCCTTGCGCGATTTTCTGCCCCATCCGCCTTTGCCGGAAGATTTTCTGGAAAGGTTTTTGGTATCTCTCTCCCATCAAATGAACAAGATGGAAACCGAAGGGTTTTCTGCTTTGCGTGCAGATTGGCTTTTTCGCGCCAAAGGGCTTGGCGAGAAAATCAGGGTGCGGCTTCCCCATGAATGTTTTGAGGGAATTTTTGAGGGGTTAGAGAATGATGGCGCGCTGCGCATTCGTATAGAAGGACAAAAAGGCGTGCGGGTGATACGCTCTGGAGAGGTTTTTTTCCCTGAAGGCATGAAAGATGGCGGTTGAGCATTTACCTTACTCTCAAAAACCAATAAGCTCATTCCATCATGACGCATACAGATCAATCTAATTTTCAGTCCGGTTTTTATTTTGTCCCTTTGGGGGGAAGCGAGCAGTTTGGGGTGAATTTCAACCTCTATGCTTGCGATGGAAAATGGATTGCCTTTGACTGTGGGATAGGCTTTGCCGACCATCGTTTCCCCAATGTTGATATTCTTTTGCCAGACCCAAATTTTATCGAAGATCGGCGGGATGATCTGGTTGCCTTGGTTATTACCCATGCGCACGAAGATCATGTCGGGGCTGTTCCCTATCTCTGGCCTCGCTTGCGGTGCCCCATTTATTGTACGAAATTTACGGCTGCAGTTCTCCGCGCCAAATTTGATGATTTCCCCAATTGCAAGGGGGCTAAAATTATCGAGATTGAATCTGGACAAACTCTGAGTCTCGACCCTTTCAAACTTCAGTTTCTGAATGTCTCTCATTCGATTCCACAGGCGGTTTCAACGGCGATTGAAACAAAATATGGAACAGTGGTTCACAGCGGAGACTGGAACCGTGACCCAACCCCTGTGATTGGCCGTCCCACCGATGAGGAGGCTTTCAAATCTGTTGGGGCGCGTGGGGTCTTGGCGTATATCGGAGATTCTACAAACTGTTTGGTTCCCGGGCGAGGGGGCAGTGAGACAACGGTTCAGGCGGGTCTGGAACAATTGTTTTCAGAAATTAAAGGACGGGTGGCCATTACAATTTTTGCTTCGAATGTGGGCAGAATTCACAGCATTTCTTTGGCGGCAAAGAAGGCGGGGCGGAAAGTCTGTTTGCTGGGGAGGTCTTTGCACCGGATGGTAGCCTCGGCAAGATCATGTGGGATGCTGCGTGATGTTCCCGAATTTGTTGCTGTGGAAGATTTGGATATGCTTTCTCCTGATCGCGTGACCTATATTGTAACGGGTTCGCAAGGGGAGGCTCTTGCCGCTCTGCCAAGAATTGCCAGAGGGGAATGGCCGGGTTTGAAATTGGGAAGCGGCGATACGGTTGTTTTTTCCTCGCGGGCAATCCCCGGGAATGAAAAAGACATCAATGTGGTTAAAAATAATCTGAGTGCCTCGAAGGTTACTGTGATTGATCCAGAAAGCGTGACATATAAAATTCATATATCGGGTCACCCTTATCGGGATGAAGTGACGGATATGATTAACTGGTTGCGGCCTCAAGTGGTTATCCCTGTTCATGGGGAGCGACTGATGCTTGATGCGCAGGCTGCTTTGGCCACGTCAATTGGTATTAAACAAACAATCGTTCCGAATAACGGGGCGGTTATTCGTTTGGCTCCCGATACACCGGCAGTGGTGGACCATGTTAAAACCGGATTGCTTGCGGTAGAGCCTCAACGCATTGTGCGTGCGGACCATCGGGGGCTTTCTGAACGCCGGAAGCTTCAGTTTACGGGCGCGGCTCATGTTACTGTGGCTTTGTCTCCTCGCGGGGATTTGTTGATGGACCCAAGCGTTACCTTGATGGGGTTAATTGATGAGGATGACGCAGGGGAGTTGGATATTGTCGGCGATGTTCGTCAGGAGATTGAGGACACCTTGCTCGACCTGAAAGAGGAGGGGGTCAACGATACAGCTCGTATTGAAGAAGATGTTCGCGTGGCTGTCCGTCGCCTCTTAAACCAGATTTTTGGTTTCAAACCAAAGGTTTCTGTCCATTTGATAAGAGTTTAGATTAACTCTTATCTTTGTGGACGGAACGGCCTGTATGTCATAAGTTGAAGTGTAACCTGATGGAGATAGATAAAATGCGCTTTTCAAAATTATTTTTAGCGGTTTGTGGATTGGCTCTTGTGTCCGGCGTGGCTCAGGCGAAGGACCCAACCGATGGTCAGAGCGGATCAATCGCTGTTGAGAATATGCTGTGCGGACAATTATATGTTGCTCACAATGGCGCAGGGGCAGCTTATACCCCCGGGGTGGATGTAAACGGGAAGCCTGTTGCTCCGGCAGATTTGCCTGCTGCTGTGGCGAGTCCGGCGATTGCTGTGCCAGATTATATAGAAGTTCCCTTGACTGTGAATTTGGCCGAAAAACTTAGCCAACCTCTTCCAGAGGGGGCCGAGATGAAGGGCGTTGTCGGAAATTTGCGTTTGTACAAAAGCGGCAAGGTTGAATATAACGGCCAAGATTTGACACCGAAGGTTACCACGCTTTGTGCAGGCAAAGGCCCGTCTCATCCTGAGGCAATTATTCCCGCGCCTGCTCCGCTTGATCCTGCAGACCAACCGACAATGGGGGATACGGCTCCGACCTTGACGGCTCCTGCGCCTGAAAATACCTTGATTTCTCCAGATGTTCCTATTCCCGGGGCTGTGGCTCCGTCCATGACGGAAAGCCCGAAACCTCCAAAATCATCGTTTGATATTCCACGAAAAACGGTCAACGTCTCGCGTTAACACAGGTAAGCGAAAAAATGTCTCAATCGGCACAAGCAGCCAAAGTTGCTGCCCCTAAAACAGCGATTTCTCCAACGCGCAGCGAAAACTTTCCTGACTGGTATCAGGAAGTCATAAAGGCTGCGGGGCTTGCGGAAAACTCACCTGTACGGGGATGTATGGTTATTAAACCCTACGGCTATGCCATTTGGGAATATATCCAACGGGCCCTTGATGACAAGATCAAGGCCGAAGGAGTTCAAAACGCCTATTTTCCTTTGCTGATTCCTCTTAGTTTTATCAGTCGGGAAGCCGAACACGTTGATGGTTTTGCCAAAGAATGTGCCATCGTTACGCACCATCGCCTTGAGAAAGGAAAAGATGGTGGGCTTGTTCCAGCGGCAGATTCCGAATTGGAAGAACCCCTGATTATTCGTCCAACATCGGAAACGATCATCGGCGATTCCATGTCCAACTGGATTCAGTCCTATCGTGACTTGCCTTTGCTACTTAATCAGTGGTGCAATGTCATGCGGTGGGAAATGCGGACACGTCTTTTCCTGCGCACGTCTGAATTCCTTTGGCAGGAAGGGCATAACGCCTTTGAAACTGCTGTTGAGGCTGAAAAAGATGCGCGGAAAATGCTGGATGTTTATAACTCTCTTTACGAAGAGTTTTTTGCCATTCCGGGCTTCACGGGTGAAAAAACGGCAGATGAAAGATTTCCCGGGGCTTTGCGCAGTTATACAGTCGAAGCCATGATGCAAGATGGAAAAGCGTTACAAGCCTGCACCTCGCATTTCTTGGGACAAAATTTTGCGCACTCCTGTGGGATCAAATTTCAGGGCCGCGATGGTCAAGAGCATCATGCATGGACAACCTCATGGGGGCTTTCAACGCGCTCAATGGGGGGGCTTATCATGACCCACAGTGATGACGATGGGTTGGTTTTGCCACCAAAACTGGCTCCGCAACAGGTTGTGATTATTCCGATTGTGAAGGATGAAAGCGGGGCAGGGGCTCTTATTGAGTTTGCAGCAAAAGTGGCTGCTCAGCTCAAAGAGAAGGGGGTTCGTGTTCATGTTGATTCTTCGGATGCGAGGGCTCCTGATAAGATGTGGGGAGCCATCAAACGTGGGGTTCCTCTTCGCGTTGAGATTGGGGCAAGAGAGATGGAGGCAAACAGCCTGACCTTCGTGCGGCGCGATCTTGGCCGTGACTCTAAGAAGACGGTTACTATTGACGAATTTGTGGGGCAAGTTTCTTCTGTTCTCGAAGACATTCATCAAACTCTTTACAAGCGGGCCTTTGACGCTTCTCGTTCCAGAGTTCAAGACGTAAAAACCGTTGCTGAGATCAAGGAGTTCTACACATCGGGGCCGCAAGGCTACGTGAAAGCTCCGGTGGCTTTGTTGCAAGACCAGTCTTATGAAGCCGTCAAAAAAGATAACTCTCTCTCTTCTCGGTGTTTGCCGTTTGAAGATGAGGGGCAAAAAGTCCTGATTGGAAAATCGTACTAAGAATGTTTTCAGCGTTTGAAACCATGGTGGCTTTTCGGTACTTGCGGGCACGCAAGGTAGAGGGCTTTGTCTCTTTCATTGCGGCGTTTTCCTTTTTGGGAATTATGCTGGGCGTGGCAACCTTGATTATCGTCATGTCGGTGATGAACGGATTTCGTTCGGAATTGATTGGGCGCATTCTTGGCCTTAACGGACATTTGAATGTCTATGTTCAGGGCGGGCCGCTTGTTGGCTATGAAGAGCTGGCGGATAAAATAGCACAAGTTGATGGAGTTGTTTCTGTCGCGCCTGTTGTGGAAAGTCAGGCTTTGGTAACCGTAGAGGGCGCGTCTTCCGGTGCGGTGGTACGCGGGTTTACGGCGCAGTACATGGAAACCAAACCCATTCTTTCTACCTCGATTAAACAAGGTAACATCAAGGATTTTCACGATAATACTGTGGCCATTGGGGTTAAAATGGCGGATCGGTATGGTCTGAAAGTTGGAGACAGCTTGACGTTGATGGCGCCCAAAGGGCGGGCAAGTCCATTTGGGACTATTCCTCGGACTTTGCAATATACCATTGCCATGATTTTTGATGTGGGGATGTATGAATACAATAATGGTTTTGTTTTCATGCCACTTGATAGTGCGCAGCGATTTTTTCAATACGCCCCCAATACTGTGAGTATGCTAGAGGTTATCAGCAGCAATCCCGCCAAGGTAGATCAGATCAAAGGGGCTTTGTCCGTGGTTACCAAAGGACAGGCGGGCGTTTACGATTGGCGCGATTCCAATTCTAGTTTCTTCACAGCTATTCAGGTCGAGCGGAATGTTATGTTCCTGATTTTGACGCTGATTATCATTGTGGCCGCGTTTAACATTATCTCGAGCATGATGATGTTGGTGAAGGATAAAGGCCGCGACATTGCTATCATGAGAACAATGGGAGCTTACAGATCAAGCATTCTAAAAATTTTTATTCTAACGGGTGCAAGTGTGGGAATGGCCGGAACCGCTGCGGGGGCAGTCTTGGGAATCTCGTTTGCTTTGAATATTGAATCTATTCGGCAGTGGTTGCAGGGCTTGACGGGGACTGAGCTTTTCTCGCAGGAAATTTATTTTCTCTCAAAGCTTCCAGCCGAAATTGATTGGATGGAAGTTCTTGGCGTGACGGCGATGGCCTTGGCAATTTCTACTGTGGCAACATTGTATCCTGCATGGCGGGCCTCGCGTCTTGATCCAGTGGAGGCCCTCAGATATGAGTAAAACTCTCCTTAAAGCCGAAGGGCTGGCCAAAGTTTATCACCAAGCCGAAGAGGATTTAACAATTTTCAAGGATATTAACCTTGAAATCAAAGCTGGCGAGATTGTTGCGTTGGTGGGGCCTTCAGGGGCAGGGAAGTCAACATTGCTCCAGCTTATCGGTTTGCTTGACCAGCCGACATCTGGGAAAATTGAAATGGCCGGACGGGATGTTTCTTCGCTTGGTGACGAAGACAGAACCTTGTTGCGCCGTCATTACGTTGGCTTTGTGTACCAGTTCCACTTTTTGCAGCCAGAATTTTCGGCTCTTGAAAACGTCATGTTGCCGCAAATTATCAAAGGGGCCTCAAAGTCAGAAGCTAAGGAGAGAGCTACTGCTTTACTAACCACAATGGGGCTTGGCCACCGTCTTACTCATCGGCCCGGGCGGTTATCTGGTGGAGAGCAGCAGCGAGTTGCTATTGCACGGTCACTCGCCAATGAAGCTAAATTGCTCTTGGCGGATGAGCCAACCGGAAACCTTGATCCAAAAACCTCGGGAGATGTTTTTGATCTCTTGATTGATCGTGTCCGCTCGGCGGGGATTGGCGCGGTGATTGCTACCCACAACATGGAATTGGCAAGCCGTATGGACCGCATCCTTGAAATGAAACAAGGACAGCTCAGGGCTTACTGATATGGGAGCCGAATTCATTCACCTTCACACCCATTCGGCGTATTCCTTGGCCGAGGGTGCGATTCCCGTTAAAACCTTGGTAAAAAAAGCGCGGGCAATGAAAATGCCGGCTCTTGCCATGACCGATACGGGAAATCTGTTCGGAGCCATGGAGTTTTCTTTAGAAGCCGCCAAGGCGGGGTTACAGCCTATTTTGGGAGCTCAAATCCTTATTGGCTCTGAAGAGCATCAGTTGGTATTGCTGGTTCAATCCGCAGAAGGTTATTTGAATCTCTCAGTTCTTATCAGTCAATCCTATCTGACATCTGACGGACTTTCGAAGCCTAAGATAAGCTGGGAAGATTTAGAGACACATCATGCCGGACTTATTTGTCTTTCGGGTGGCGTAAAGGGGCCTGTTGGTCAAGCGGTTCTGCACAACCGCTTAGAAGAGGCTGACCGTCTCACCCAAGATTTGAAACGGATTTTCTCTGATCGCTTTTATATGGAGATCCAGCGTCATGGAACGCCAGAAGAAGAGAGTTCAGAAAATGGTCTTGTGAACCTAGCCTACCGTTACGATATTCCTTTGCTTGCGACCAACGATGTTTATTTTTCTACACCTGATTTGTACGAGGCTCACGATGCTTTGTTGTGCATTGCTGAAGGTCGCTATGTCACGGAAAGTGATCGCCGCAAGGTTACGCGGGAACATTATTTCCGCACCCCTGCTGAGATGGTTGATCTTTTTTCGGACTTGCCAGAAGCGATCCAGAATACCCTTGTTGTTGCGCAGCGGTGCCATTATTTTCTGAAAGTTGTAAGTCCCATTCTTCCTCCCTTTCAAACGGAGAGTGGACGAAGCGAAGAAGAGGAATTGAAAGCGCAAGCGCGAGACGGTCTGGAATGGCGGCTTCAAAATTTTGTCTTTGCTGATAAAAAACACTCTTCCGAAGAAAGAGAGAGTTTAGAAAAAACTTATCGTGATCGGCTTGAATTTGAACTGAACACGATTACCGATATGGGGTTTTCGGGATACTTCCTAATCGTGTCTGATTTTATTAAATGGGCGAAGAACCATAACATTCCCGTTGGTCCCGGGCGGGGGTCAGGGGCGGGGTCCTTGGTCGCGTGGTCTTTGAAGATTACGGACCTTGATCCTATTCGCTTTGGCCTTCTCTTTGAAAGGTTTTTGAATCCAGAGCGGGTTTCTATGCCGGATTTTGACGTGGATTTCTGTCAGGACCGCCGAGACGAAGTTATTCACTATGTGCAAAGCCGTTATGGCCATGACCATGTGGCACAGATTATCACTTTCGGAAAGCTGCAAGCGCGAGCAGTGGTGCGGGATGTTGGGCGGGTCTTGCAAATGCCCTATAGTCAGGTGGACCGTATTTCAAAAATGATCCCCAATAATCCAGCCAGCCCCGTCACCCTTGCTGAAGCGTTGGAAGCCGACCCTGAGCTTCAGGCCAAGCGAGAAGATGAACAGATAGATCGGCTGCTAACCATCGCCTTGCAGCTCGAAGGGCTATATCGTCATGCCTCTACGCACGCGGCGGGGGTGGTGATAGGGGATCGTCCGTTGCAGCAACTGGTTCCGCTCTATCGTGACCCGCGTTCAGATGTTCCCGCCACGCAGTTCAACATGAAATATGTCGAACAGGCGGGGCTGGTCAAATATGATTTTCTTGGGCTGAAAACGTTGACGGTCATTCTCAAGGCTGTTGAAATGATCGCGGCGCGGGGAACGCAGATTGATATTCTCAAAATTCCCTTGGACGATGCCAAGACCTACGAAATGTTGTCGGCAGGGCAAAGCGTTGCTGTGTTCCAGCTTGAAAGTTCGGGAATGCGGGATGTCTTGCGTAAGATGAAACCAAACCGATTCGAAGATATTATTGCTTTGGTGGCCCTATATCGCCCGGGCCCAATGGATAACATCCCGAAATATATCAGTGTAAAAGACGGGAAAGAAGAAGCTGACTACCTTCATCCGAAGTTGCGTCCCATGTTGGAAGAAACTTACGGGATCATGGTTTATCAGGAACAGGTCATGCAAGCGGCGCAAATCCTTTCGGGATACACGCTTGGCGGGGCCGACTTGCTGCGGCGGGCGATGGGTAAGAAAATCAAGGAAGAGATGGATGCCCAGCGGGCCTTGTTTGTTGAAGGGGCAGCAAAAACTTCTGGTGTTGATGCCGAACAAGCAACCGCTATTTTTGAACAAATCGAAAAATTTGCGGGGTACGGATTCAACAAGTCTCACGCAGCGGCTTATGCTCTTGTAGCCTATCAAACGGCATGGCTGAAGGCCAATTATCCGGTTGAGTTTATGGCAGCCACCATGACACTTGATATGGGGAACACGGATAAGCTAGCGGTTTTCCGCCAAGCTCTGAGCAAAATGGACATTTCCCTTTTGCCGCCGGATGTCAACAAATCCGAAGTCGAATTTTCTGTTGAAGGTTCAGCTATTCGCTACGCCTTGGCGGCGATCAAGGGGGTTGGGACGCAGGCGATGGAGGTCTTGGTGGAAGATCGTCGCCGTAATGGGCCCTTTGCGAGTCTTGAAGATTTCCTCAAACGGATGGATTCAAAAACACTGAATAAAAAACAATTTGAAAATCTGGTGGCCGCAGGGGGACTGGATTCCATTCATGCTAGTCGGGCACAGCTATTTGTTGGAGCCGAATCCTTGGTTCACTATGCGGCGGCTTTGGCGGAAGAGCGAAAAAGCAATCAGAGTAGCTTATTTGCGATGGAGCAGACTGCGGCCAAAGATCTTGATCTTCATCATTTGCCGCAAGTGGTGGAGTGGAGCCCACTTGAGAAATTGTCTTACGAATTTCAGGCGATTGGTTTTTATTTATCCGCCCACCCACTTGATACCAAGCGGGCACAGCTTGAACGGTTGCATATTCTGGCTTATGGCGACTTGGATTCTCTATTATTGACGCGCTCTTCGGCGCGGGTCCAGATTGCCGGAGTTCTTATCAAAAAGACCGAAAAAATGTCGGCCAAAAGCGGCAACAAGTTTGCCTTTTTGTCCATGTCGGATTCTTCAGGTGTTTATGAAGTCATGGTGTTTTCGGAGACGCTGCAAAGGTCGCGAGCGTTGCTCGAAGCTGGAAATGCTCTCTTGCTGACGGCGGATGTGGAATATAAGGAAGACCAAATCCGCCTGACCGTTCAAGATATTAAGCTTTTGGACGAGTCCTTGGTGGACAAAGTCACCGAGTTAAAATTGGCTTTGCGAGATGCTTCGGGGGTTTCACAACTGAAAGAAGTGTTGAAAAACGCGGGCAGTGGGCGGTCTCGTGTTGTTTTGGTCGTTCCGGCAGAAAATTCGGCTCGCGAGGTCGAGATCAGGCTTTCCGGCTTTTACAGCTTTTCGCCGGAACTGCGGGAGAGCTTGTTTCGGGTTCCCGGGATGATCTCTGTTTCCGAGGCATAATTAAATATGTTAACTATCTTCCTGTAGGATAGATAGCTTGCGTTCCTCGGGGAAGTTAAAGGCTCAAGACTGAGAAAAAACCTTGCATCTTTAAGAAAGACTCACTAAAGTCCGCAGCAATTCACATACAGGGACGGCCCTCTCGGCCAACCGGTGTGGCGGAAGGTTCCGCCATAACACCCCTGTAGAGGCACAACCGGATAAGGAGATTATACACTATGGCTATGCCCGAATTTTCTATGCGTCAACTTTTGGAAGCTGGCGTTCACTTTGGCCACCACACCCGTCGTTGGAATCCTAAAATGCGCCCCTTCATCTTCGGTGTGAGGAACGGCGTGCATATCCTTGATTTGCAACAAACTGTTCCAATGCTGGATCAATCACTCCGCATCATTCGCGACATCGTAGCAGGTGGGGGACGTGTCCTTTTTGTTGGCACGAAACGCCAAGCTCAAGAAAAAATTGCTGAATCAGCCAAACGCTCAGGCCAATACTATGTTAACCACCGTTGGCTGGGTGGTATGATGACCAACTGGAAAACCGTTGCGTTGTCGATTGCTCGTTTGAAAGAATTGGAAATGATCTTTTCCCGCGAGAAATCTGGTTACACCAAGAAAGAGGAGTTGATGCTCCGCCGCGAGATGGAAAAATTGGAAAAATCCATCGGCGGGATTAAAGATATGGGTGGTCAACCAGACGCTTTGTTTGTGATTGACACCAACAAAGAAGAGATCGCTATCCAAGAAGCCAACAAACTCGGTATTCCCGTGATTGCGATTATTGATAGCAACAGCAATCCTGATGGCGTAAATTTCCCCATTCCTGGGAATGACGATGCCTTGCGGGCCATTGATTTGTATTGCGACCTTGTTTCTTCGGCGATTCTTGACGGGATCCAAGCTGAACTTGGAGCCTCTGGCAAAGACATTGGCGCGTCTGAATCTGTTGCTGCGGTTGAGCTGCCGGTTGCAGCTAACGAAGCCGTTCCTGGAACCAAAGCAGCAGCTGCAACGGCCTAACTTTTTTCGGGGTCCCCCTTGCTCCTGTCAAACGGGGCTGGGGGCCTCTTTTTGTGGAACCTATAAATTTAAGAGAGATTTGAAATGGCTGATATTACGGCTTCGATGGTCAAGGATTTGCGCGAAAAAACCGGCGCAGGCATGATGGATGCAAAACACGCTTTGGTTGAGTGTGGCGGAGAGATGGAAGCGGCTGTTGACTGGCTTCGTAAGAAAGGCCTCTCAAAAGCGGCGAAAAAATCTGGCCGGACGGCGGCTGAAGGCTTGATTGCTGTGGCGGCTAGTCCAGACGGTAAGCGTGCCGCAATGGTTGAGGTGAATGCCGAGACAGATTTTGTGGCTCGGAACCAGAGCTTCCAAGACTTTTCGGCGAAGGCTGCTCAAATTGCCCTTGGGATCGCTGATGGGGTTGAGCATTTGGCGGAAGCTGCCTATGAAGGTGGTAAGTCCGTAAAAGAAACCCTGACCGATTTGATTGCAACGGTTGGCGAAAACATGAATCTGCGCCGCTCTAAAAACTTGAGCGTCTCTAACGGTTTTATTGCAACCTACGTTCACAGCGCGATTGCTCCGAATTTGGGTAAGATCGGGGTTATGGTTGCTTTGGAATCTGACCTTCCTGCAGAAAAGCTGCAACAGCTGGGAAAACAGCTGGCTATGCACGTTGCTGCGGCAAATCCTGAATACCTTGATGTCTCCTCGGTTGATGCCGCAGCGGCTGAACGCGAGAGAAACGTTCAACGCGAAACAGCCAAAGCGTCCGGTAAGCCTGACGATATCATTGAAAAAATGCTCGAAGGCCGTATGCGGAAATTCTATGAAGAAGTTTGCCTGATGGAACAGGTTTTCATCATGGACGGCGAAACCAGAATTTCGGCTTTGATGGAAAAATCTTCCAAAGAACTTGGTTCCCCAGTTAAACTGGCGGGTTATGTCCGTTATGTTTTGGGCGATGGCATTGAAAAAGAAGAAACCGATTTTGCAGCCGAAGTTGCGGCTGTGGCAAACGGTTAACCTCTCTTTTTTCGAAGATCTTGAAAAAACCCGATGTTTCCATCGGGTTTTTTATTGGGAAGAATTTCATTTTTTCCCTGTTTTTCTTGCTTTTTCGGCTTTCGTTGGTATAACAAACGCACACAGCCAAAGAAGGATGAAAGATGACAGCCATGCCCGCGATTAAAGCTGAATTTAAGCCCAAATATAAACGTGTTCTTCTTAAAATGTCCGGTGAAGCCCTCATGGGAAGCAAGGAGTTTGGTCTTGATCCCGAGACTGTGGCGAGCCTTGCTGAAGATGTCAAAGAAGTCGTGGATATGGGCATCGAGGTTTGTATTGTTGTGGGGGCTGGGAATATTTTTCGCGGAGTTTCGGGGGCATCGGCGGGGATGGACCGGACAACGGCAGATCATATGGGGATGTTGGGGATTGTTATCAATGCGCTGTGTATGCAAAACGCGCTTGAAAAAATTGGGGTGAAAACCCGTGTGCAATCGGCCATCCAAATGGATCAAGTATGCGAACCATATATTCGTCGCAAAGCCATGCGCCACATGGAAAAAGGCCGTGTTGTGATATTTGCGGCAGGAACCGGCAACCCTTATTTTACTTCGGACACAGGAGCTTCGCTCCGTGCGTCAGAGATGAACTGTGACTTGATTGCCAAAGGAACAAAGGTCAACGGAATCTATACGGCGGACCCACACAAAGACCCTACGGCCAAAAAATACGACCATCTGACCTATATGGATATTTTGACCAAAGGGCTGAAGGTTATGGATGCAACAGCCATTTCTTTGGCTGGCGAAAACAAAATTCCCGTGATGGTTTTCTCAATCCGCGAGAAGGGAAATTTTGGCAAGGTCATGAAGGGCGAGGGTGAGTTTACCATCGTCTCGGACAAATAGGATTGTTTCTTTATAAACGCTCTGCCTGCGTTTAGCGCAGTTTTTCTAGATTGGCGGCGGCAAAATCCCAGTTGGCGAGATGGTCAATCCACGCTTCCAAGAATTTTGGGCGAGCGTTGCGGTAATCTATGTAATAGGCGTGTTCCCACACATCGCAAGTCAGCAGGGGGGTTTTGCCATCGGTCAAGGGAGTTTCGGCATTGGCGGAATTTAGAACTTCGAGTTTTCCAGTCGCGTTGTCTGCTACCAGCCAAACCCAACCTGAGCCGAATTGAGTTGTTCCTTTGTCAATCAATGCTGCTCTTAATGCATCAAACCCGCCTATGTCTTCGGCTATTTTTTTCTCAAGCTGTGAGGGAAATTTATTTCCTCCACCATTTGGTTTCATGGAGAGCCAGAAAAAATTGTGATTATAAATCTGGCCGATTTGGTTGAACAGTTTTTGGTTGCCAGCTTTTTTGACAGCGATTGTGGCTTGTTCCACACTCAAAGAGTCAAATTCTGTCCCCGCTGCTAGTTCATTGGCTTTGTTGATGTAAGCAAGATGGTGTTTGCCGTGGTGAAAATCAAAAGTTTCAGCGGACATATAAGGGACCAGAGCGTCTTTGGCGTAGGGAAGTTCAGGAAGCGAAAAAGACATGATAAGAAATCTCCTTTAAGGCGATGGTCAAAAATTACGCCCCTACCTTGATAGATTTTTGTTCAAATGGCAATAGGGGACCAAAATAGTACGGCAAGTTTTAGGCGGCCACTTGCATTGTTGCATTCCTGCCCAGCCATTGGTCGATATCCTGTAAGGCTCGGCGAGAAAGGGCTTTTTTTCGCTCGCGGCCCTTGTCTTTGGTTTCGATTTCGGGAAAAAGACCAAAGTTAACATTCATGGGCTGGAAGGTTTCGTCATTTGCCCCTCCTGTAATATGCGAGATGATTGAGCCAATCGCGGTTGTTGCAGGGGGCATTTCCATCTCATGAAGACCAAGACGTTCGCTGGCTGCAATTCGTCCGGCGATAAGCCCAACTGCGGCACTCTCCACATACCCTTCGCAGCCGGTGATTTGCCCAGCAAAGCGCAGCCGTGGTTGAGCCTTAAGGCGCAAACGGTGATCCAGCACGCGAGGGGAATTGAGAAATGTATTGCGGTGAAGTCCGCCAAGACGAGCAAATTCGGCACCTTCTAGGCCGGGGATCATTCGCAGGACTTCTGCTTGAGGGCCATATTTCATCTTGGTTTGAAAACCCACAATATTGTAAAGCGTGCCAAGAGCGTTGTCCTGACGCAACTGAACCACGGCGTAAGGGCGAGTATCTTTGCGTGGGTCATGTAATCCGACAGGTTTCATGGGACCATAGCGCAGAGTATCCACTCCGCGAGAGGCCATGACTTCAATCGGCATACACCCTTCGAAATAAGGCGTGTTTTTTTCCCAGTCCTTGAATTCGGTTTTTTCGGCGGCGAGCAAGGCCTCGATAAAACTCAGATACTCGTCTTTGGTCATGGGGCAGTTGATGTAATCTTTCCCCGTTCCTGCTGGGCCTTCTTTATCGTAGCGAGATTGATACCATGCAATCTCCATGTTGATGCTCTCACGGTGAACGATGGGGGCAATCGCATCGAAAAAGGCCAGTTGTCCTTCGCCTGTGAGCGATTGAATCGCTTCGGCCAAGGGAGAGGAGGTGAGGGGACCTGTCGCAATAATGACATTGTCCCATTCTTGCGGGGGCAGCCCCCCGATTTCTCCGCGCTCGATGGTCACAAGCGGGTGGGAGGCGAGAGTTTTGGTGACATTTTCTGAAAATTGGTCGCGGTCCACCGCCAAGGCTCCCCCTGCTGGGACTGCCGTTTTGTCTCCCTCTCGCAAAATTAGCGAGCTGCAACGGCGCATTTCCTCGTGCAACAGGCCAACGGCATTATAATCCTTGTCATCAGAGCGAAATGAGTTGGAACAAACCAGTTCTGCCAACCCTTCGGTTTTATGGGCATCGGTTTTTTGCAAAGGCCGCATTTCATGAATCACTACTGGCACGCCCATTGAGGCGATTTGCCATGCGGCTTCGGATCCGGCAAGCCCTCCGCCAATAACATGAATAGGGGCAAGATCAGAAACAGGTTTCATGCGGGGGCTCTTCTTTCCAGATAGTTTTAGATGCTTCACAAGGATTTGGGGCAAATATGCCAAAAAATCAAGCCTTGAGGCTGTCTTGCTCCCTAAAAAACCTCAGACATAGTACGGAAGCTTGAATAGTCTCATCAACGGGTTCCTTATATGTTCCAATTCGTCAAATGGATTAAATTAAGGGGGTGTTGGTGAAAATTCCTTGCATAGAGGGCGAAACTTCGTTACAAGACAACCCTCATACATTAACAGAACTTAATTTGGACACACGATCATGGCCGTTCCTAAGAAGAAAACCTCAAAATCCGCTCGCGATATGCGCCGCGCTCACCACGCTTTGGAAGCTTATAACTGGGTTGAAGACAAAACCACGGGTGAGCCTGTGCGTCGTCACCATGTTGACTTGAAAACCGGTATGTATAAAGGCCGTCAGGTTCTCGCGGTTTCAGAATAGGCCTCTTCAGGGGCG
Source organism: Alphaproteobacteria bacterium (assembly GCA_018063145.1). Lineage (GTDB taxonomy): Bacteria > Pseudomonadota > Alphaproteobacteria > Micavibrionales > Micavibrionaceae > UBA1573. The sequence continues at coordinate 7,831 of JAGOQV010000003.1, read as the reverse complement.
TGTTTCTTGCAGGCCGCAGTTCTTTGTGGCCTGTATATTTTTCTTTCTTTTCAAGCTATACTCCCCTTCCCGTGATTTCGCTTTGAGGAGTCGCGCATTGCTCTCAGGAATTTGGACTAAGGATATTATATGTCAGGACAACTGACCGTTGCACTCGACGCTATGGGCGGTGATTTAGGGCCTGATGCTGTGATTCCCGGGGCGGCTCTTGCTTTGCGCAGTCGGGAGACACTCAAATTTTTGATTTATGGGGACGAGGCAAAAATTTCTCCTCTATTGGCCGATTACCCTGAGCTTGCCAAAGCCTCTACCATTTGTCACACCGACAAATTCATCTCTCCCGAAGAAAAGCCTGTCCAAGCCCTGCGTGGCGGGCGTGACTCAAGTATGCGGCTGGCCATTAACGCTGTTGCCGAAAAACGTGCAAGCTGTGTTGTTTCGGGTGGAAATACAGGGGCCTTGATGGCTATGGCCAAGATGGTTTTGAAATGCTTGCCCGGGGTTGAGCGTCCTGCGATTGCCAGTGTTTTTCCAAGTCTGCGCGGCGAGATTGTCATGCTTGATCTTGGGGCTAATCTTGAATGTGACACAGAGATGCTGGTTCAATTCGCCGTGTTGGGTAGCGCGTTTTCCAAGCTGGTACGTGGGCATGAAAGCCCGACGGTTGGTTTGCTCAATGTTGGTTCCGAAGACATGAAGGGCCGTGAAGAATTGCGTATGGCGGCGAGCATTCTACAAAAAATTAGTTTCCAAGGCCGTTACTATGGGTTTGTTGAAGGAAATGATATTCCTCAGGGAACGGTTGATGTTGTGGTGACCGATGGTTTTACAGGCAACATTGCCCTGAAAACCGCCGAAGGGGTCAGCAAGCTGGTCTCTGATATGCTCAAACGCTCTTTGAAATCCTCCTTGCTTGGAAGGCTTGGGGCGTTGTTGGCTTACTCTTCCTTGAAAGAGCTCAAGGCCAGCGTGGACCCAAGGCTTTATAACGGCGGCATTTTTCTTGGCCTTGATGGAATTTGCGTCAAAAGCCACGGGGGGATGGACGCGGTTGGTTTTTCAAACGCTATCATCGTTGCCGCCGATATGGCCGCGCAAGATTTCAATGTGCAAGTTGCCCGCGAGATTTCCTCGGTCTTGGGACAAGAAGCTGATCTTGCTGTGTTTTCCGAAGAGTCCCCTAAAGAAGTTCAGGCGTGCTGATGATTCGTTCTGTTCTTCGTGCCACAGGATCTTACCTGCCCGATCGGATTATCACCAATGCCGAGATGGAGCGTTTGGTGGACACATCGGACGAATGGATTGTACAGCGGACAGGGATTCGGGAGCGTCACGTTGCCGCCGAAAATCAATCAACGTCTGATCTGGCAATACAGGCAGCAAAACGCGCACTCGAATCTTCTGGCCTTTCTCCTGAAGATCTTGACGGGGTGATTGTCGCAACCACGACACCCGATCGCACCTTTCCGGCTGTGGCCGTTATGGTGCAGGCAGCTTTGGGAATGCGTGTGGGATTGGCTTTTGACGTTCAGGCGGTTTGCTCCGGATTCGTCTATGCTTTGACCCTTGCTGATAATTTTATCCAATTGGGCCAAGTCAAGCGTGTTCTGGTCATTGGTGCCGAGAAAATGTCCTCCATCATCAACTGGGAAGATCGAACCACCTGCGTTTTATTCGGAGATGGGGCGGGGGCGGTCATTTTAGAAGCGGCGGAAGGAAAGGGAACTCTCGCGGATCGCGGAGTTCTATCCACGCATTTATATGCCAACGGACAGTTGAGCGAATTGCTTTACACCGATGGCGGGGTTTCAACGACTGGGCATTCTGGTCATGTGATTATGCTCGGCAAAGAAGTTTTCAAAAACGCCGTGACCTACATGGCCGATATTGTCCAAGAAGTTCTGGACAAAAACCAGATTTCCGCAAGCCAGATAGATTGGTTGGTTCCGCACCAAGCCAATCTAAGAATTATTACGGGAACTGCCGAAAAATTGGGGATGGGCCTAGATAAGGTCGTTTTGACCGTGGATACCCACGGTAATACCTCGGCGGCTTCTATCCCCTTGGCCCTTGATACCGCTGTTCGGGATGGGCGTATCCAGCCCGGGCAGCTCCTTTTGCTGGAGGCATTGGGGGGCGGTTTGACTTGGGCCGCTGCGCTTGTCCGTTTTTAGGGTGTTTAGCCCCTTATTTTCTGAACATTTTACGCTAGCCCCTTGAACCCTTTGGTTTTTTTCTGGGCAAACCCTTTTGCAAAAGATTGACGAGAGGCAAAAGACTCGCTAGGTTTGTCCCATTCATAAAAAGACCGTGGCACAAGAAGATGGTGGCAAGATGAGCAGTCGGACTATAACTCGGGCAGACTTGGCTGAATCAATTTATAAGCAAGTTGGTCTTTCGCGCAACGAATCGGCTTCATTGGTTGAAGAGGTTCTTGATGAAATTGCACAAGCCTTGGTTAAGGGCGAGACTGTCAAAATTTCATCGTTCGGAAGCTTCAGTATTCGCAAGAAAGCCGAGCGGATCGGGCGCAATCCAAAAACCGGTGTAGAAGTTCCAATTACCCCTCGCAAAGTTCTCGTCTTTAGGGCATCCCATGTGCTCAAAGATCGCATGAACGGACTCACCCCGACCAATTTGAACGATGAAGACGAGCTATAAAATGGACAATACCGCTAAATCAGATTCTGCATTCCGAACCATCAGCGAAGTGGCTGACGAGTTGGGTGTTCAACAACACGTTCTCCGTTTTTGGGAAACAAAATTTATTCAAGTCAAACCGCTCAAACGTGGTGGTGGCCGCCGCTATTACCGCCCTGAGGATGTTGCTCTCCTCAAAAAAATTCATACGCTGCTCTATTCCGAAGGCTATACCATTAAAGGCGTTCAGAAACTTCTGAAGGGCGTTTCAAAAACGCAAGTCTTGCAAGAGCAGAAGAAGGCAGGGGCCTCTCCCACTACTCACGCCTATGGCGAAAATATGCCGCAGGTGCAAGGACCGGATCTTCCGCCGACTGTTCATCAGGAAGAGCCTCCTGTATTGGCTCCGGCTTCGACTTTGAGTGAAGATCAAGCCGTGTTGCTGCGCTCGGTCCTTGCTGAACTGGAAGAAATGCGGGAGGAGCTGCGCAGACTCTCAGGAAATGAAGCTCTCGCAGCCTGATTTTTTGCTAGACCAACAGCACGGTTTGGGTTACAACCCTTCTCACGTCGGAGTGTGGCGCAGCCCGGTAGCGCACTTGCATGGGGTGCAAGGGGTCGCAAGTTCAAATCTTGTCACTCCGACCAGTTTTCTAAATAACCCCATAATTCCTTATTTCTCGGGGATAAAAATTAAACATGAAATTATTTGTTATTTATGTTGGTGGAAAAACGCACAATTCGTATATTGAGGTACATGATATGCGCTTCGGTGTAGGTAATGTCTTACAGGATTGTTATGAAGACATCAAAAAGCAATGGTGGGGTACAGAGGCGAGTTTGCATGTTGATTGTTGGGCTGAGCTTCATTATGCCGATGGGTTTGATATCGAATTGAAAGAATACCCTTATGAAGGTGCCGAGAAACTATACTTTATAAACCTAGGTGGCTGCGATCCTGCGCAATTTACTGAACTGCACGAAAATGTCTTCGTTGTAGCTGAAGACGAAAGCAAAGCTAAAATTAAAGCTCTGAAAATGATATCAGGATGGGAATCGCCACACAAAGATAATCAATTAGAAGTCGAAACCGCGATTTGCCTGAATGATATGGCTCGAGAGAAGAAATTTTACATTCATTTGTCCAAAACAAATGTCGCCAAACCTTTCACCTTCACGTGCGAGTATCTACCTATTGGTCGCGATGCCTATAGTAATTCCCAATAACAATCGGACGTTTTGAGGAGGTTGAGAATGGGGGTGTCTTGGGGGCAAACTCGCGTTTTTTCTTGGTCGCGCCGAAGTCATTTTCGATGAGGTTCTTTTTGTGAAACGACGCGTTGTCAAAGACGGTTACACTGCGGTCCGCATCGCTTCCTTTGCTTTGGGCTATTTATAAATAAACCTGTTGCAAAAGTCCTAGGCCTCCGTCATTCCCTGAATTTTTTGATAGAAAAATTCTAAGGGAATCCAGAAATATTAGTATGGTATGGATCGCCCTAGAATTTGTCTTACGCCAAATTCGGGCGATGACGGACTTTTGCAACAGGTCTAATAATTTCTGGGTTAGCTATATCTACAAAAACGGGCTTGACGCTCGTTTTTTTATGACCTATACAAAAAATTATGACTACTGAACCTATCTGTGTTCCATTGGAGGGGCGTAACTATGAAAACAATGACTCTTGAAGAATTACAACAAAATGCCTTCAATGCCTTTCAGACGGCAGCGGAGGGGACTGTGGTTGACGTGACACGGGACGGCCAAGTCATTGCCCGTCTTTCCCAAGCCAAATTAACCGAGCACACTGGGATAACCCCGCTTGTTGAATCAGATTTTTATCAAGCAGCCGATGGTGTTGTGGCGTGGGTGGCTGAAGAATCTGAACCTGTTTTGGTTTCAACGGGGCTTCGGGACAAGTCTATCCTGATTGAACCGGTGAGGTAAGTCAGGTGGGTACGAAAGAGTTTCCGGTCGGGCAGGTGCACGATAATTTAGATTTTATTCTTACTTCTGTCGCACGCGGCGATAGGGTTGAGGTGAAGAATAGAACAGCCTTGATTGCTATTTTTCGCAAAGCAACCGAAGATGATAAGGTAATTCCTGTGAGGCATCCTCAAGGAGATTTTGTACGCCAAGCATCTCCTCTTCTGAAGAGTATCACCGATCCGTTTGTGATTACAGGAATAGGCGGAAAGATTCTCGCAGTGGTAGAACCCAAATCCTCACCTGCTTAAGCTGATCCCAAAATCGTTTGTACAATCGTACCTGTCATCCCCCCGCCTATAAAGCAGGGGTGACGATTTTCGGCTTCGTCATGGCCTGAATGCCTCTTGGCATTCTAAGGCCATCCATCTTTCTTTTCTGGATTCCCCTAAAATCCGCTTCACGGATTCGGGGAAGGATTTTGTTTTGGGCTTTTGCAACAGGTCTATTTTGCTTTGAGAAAAATCAAATCAACACGGTCAATTGGTGGTTCAAGCGTGTTGTCGCCAAGGGCGCGGACATCAATCCGGCTGGCGGGAATTCCTTTTTCCAGCAAGTAGCTGCGCACCGATAATCCTCGCGAGAGAGATAGTCTGCGCGCTGTGCTTTGTTCTTGTTTGTCGGCACTGGCAAAGGCTTGAATTTGAAGGCGAGAGGAGTCTGATTTTTTTAATCTAGCTACAATGTCGGAATCAAGAAGGCTTTTTTGATCGGCTTGCAATTCCGAGAGTTTGGGTTTGAATTCCAAACTAATCAAATTGCTTTCTGTGGGAGCGATTTTTTCAGCAATTCCAGAAGCCGCCTTTTTGATGGCGGGGTCATCTTCAGAAACCATTTGTCTGCTCAAGGCTTGGTCCATCAATCGTTCGCTTGGGGTTGGTGTGACCAATTCAGGCGCAATCTCGGAATTATCGGACTCCTCTGCTGCGGGAGTTGTCGGGAGATTGAAAGGGTCTAGCTTGCTGCTTTCGACATCAACCGCAGGAACTGCCGGCATGGTTTTGCCCGCTTTCGGTTTATAGGCAGCTTCTGGAGAGGCTGGCTTTAAGGGAGTGGCTTTGATGGTTTCCGTCACCACTTTTTTAGCTGGAATAGTGACTATTTTTTCAGCCTTTTCTATCTTTTCTTCTTTTTTAGTTTTTTCTACGACTTTTTTCTCAGGAGCTTTTTTATCTTTGTCTTGGTCTTTTGCTTTGGGTGCGTCTGATTTTTTACTGTCCTGTTTTGGCGCAGAAGCTGTTTTGGCTGCAGGTTTTGCTGGTTGTTCTTTTTTCTTACTAGAGATTGATTTTTTTCCGGTTGGAACGGGAAGTTCAGCTTTTTTTGATGGTTCAGCGGCGGGCAGTAATTCCTGAGGAACGGTCAAGACACCCGTGTTTTCAACCGGATGGCTGAGCAAATCTTCGGCTTTGGGCTGGGTGAGAACTGGAACTTCCAGAGGGGTTACTGGCGGACGAGATAAAGAGTCTTCCTGTGTGGGAAGCTTGCGCGATGGAGAAGCCCCGAACATTGGGGGAGGCTCGTATCCTTGAAGGTCTTTCAGAACGGACCGGTCAATCTGTACGTCGGGCTTGTTGTATTCGTCTTTAGCCTTGTCTTGGTCTTGAGCCGCCAATGCGGGGGCAGAAGACAAATCAGCCAGACACACCACAGCGAGCAAAACAAAAGAAGAAAGACGGTGCATACAAATCACTCCCCAGTTACGTTTGCAGTCAATAAGTCCTTAAAGGTTTGGTGTAGTGCGGCATTGCTTGATAAAATCTTGTCGGCATAGACCGGATTGGGATCGCCTTTGAGACTGACGACCAAGCCACCAGCTTCGCGGACGATGAGACTGCCTGCAGCAACATCCCAAGGCTTGAGCTTCGTTCCCCAAAAAGCTTCATACCGACCAGAAGCAACATAGCAAAGGTCAAGAGCGGCAGCCCCCAATCCTCTCATGCCACTAAGCCGACCATTGCAAGCTCTTAGGTTTTCTACAAAAGCTTTTTCGCGTTCGCCCGCGACCAAAGCAGTTTCCAAGTCCTTGCGCGTTGAAACCCGCAGCCTCCGTTTATCAAGAAAAGCTCCGGTTCCTTTTTCTGCATGAAAAACTTCGTTTTTGACGGGGTCCATGACCAATCCGGCAATGATTTCATTTCCCCGCTCAAGCCCAATTGAAATATTCCAGTGGGGCAGCGCGTGCAGAAAGTTGATTGTTCCATCTAGCGGATCAATGATAAAACGGAACTCACCGTCTGTGCCTGCGATTTCGCCGCCTTCTTCCATTAGGAACCCGAAAGAGGGGCGCGCTTTTTTCAGTTCGGTATAGATGATTTCTTCGGCGCGGCGATCTGCTGCGGAAACAAAATCCCCCGGGCCTTTGCGCGAGACTTGAAGATGCTCAACCTCCCCAAAATCCCGCAACAGGGATTTGGCAGCCTTCTCGGCGGCGCGGAGCATGATGGTGATCGTGGCAGAGGGGAGGGACATTCAAAAACCTATTTTTCTGGGACAGAGGGTGCGCGTATCTTCCTTAATACGCCTTGGCCTAGTTTTTCAAGTTGTTTCCGAATTTCAGGGTCTTCAACAAAAGAAAGACTGGTTTCAAGAGCGTGTTTTTCCGCAGGGGAAAGAGGACGGGACGGAATATTATATTCCATATTATTAGAGGGGGCGTTGGCCGGAACATGGACAAAGCGTAAGGACGTAACCCATCTTTCCCCGAAAACTTGGTTAATTCGCTCAAGAATGAGGTTTGTCTGGTAGTAAAGCAAGGTCGCATCTGCACTAGAGACAGCAATTTCTAGTGAAGCCTCGGGTTTTTCTTTGCTATCCTTTGGCTTCCGGTAGTGCAGTTTGAGAGGTTGGGCCTTGACGGCCATCTCTGAACCCACAATATCATCCCACTGGGAAAGGATTCGCCCGAGCGAAACAAATTTACGGCTGAAGGTTGCAGACGTAATCTGGGCAACTGAGGCAGAGAGAGGTTTCAAATCAGACATGGAAGAGTTGTAATCGGAATATGCCCAAAAGTCACGTTTTGCGAACAAGTTTCCCTTTTAATTCCTCAAAGTTCCGCGAAGAGCTGTTGCAGTGGTATGACGTGAACCGTAGGGTTTTGCCGTGGCGGGCGGGAAAAGGTCAATATTCCGACCCTTATCACGTTTGGCTTTCCGAAATTATGCTTCAGCAAACAACAGTTCCAGCCGTTATTCCCTATTT
>JAGOQV010000117.1 GCA_018063145.1 Alphaproteobacteria bacterium | reverse complement strand
TTGGATGATGAGGGACGATGGAACATTTTGGTAACATAACCTCTCTAAAACGATTGTGCGATAATACCCTGAAAACACAAGCTTCACCGCCTGTATTTTCTTGTTTTACTGTCCTTGAGTATGCCCGACCCTAACACGGCAAAAAGGAAAGACGCAAGAGTTTTTAGAAACTTTTTTTAGGATAAGAAACAACAAGTTAGCCAGAAAGCCTTCAACAACCAATCAACTCTGGTGAAAAAAGTTGTAAATTTTTTGGGCCATTTCCCGCGAAACTCCTTCAACTTTTTGCAAATCGGATAATCCGGCATCTTGAACCGCTCGCGCTGTTCCGAAATGAAGGAGGAGAGCTTTTTTCCGTTTGGGCCCCACCCCGGGCACTTCGTCAAGAGCCGAACGAGAAACATCCCCCATTCGGCGAATTCTGTGGCTTCCAATTACGAAACGGTGCGCTTCGTCTCGTAACCTTTGTAGGTAATGAAGCACGGGATCTCCGGTTGGAAGGCTAAATTCGGCTCGCCCTTGCATAAAAAATTTCTCTCGGCCTGCGTTGCGCTCCGGTCCCTTGGCAATTCCCACGACAACAAGGTCGTTTAACACGTTCAATTCGGCCAGAGCCTCGGTTACTGCGTTCAACTGGCCGAGTCCGCCATCAATCAGAAGCAAATCCGGCCAGTCCGGCCCATCACGAGGCCCCTCCTCTGCGCCGGAAAATCGGCGGCGCATCACTTCTTGCATCATGCCATAATCATCAGCGGCCGAGGCTGATTTGATGTTAAATCGGCGATAGGCCTTCTTTTGAAACCCTTCTGGCCCCGCAACCACCATCGCCCCCACCATATTGGTTCCGCTGATATGGCTGTTGTCATAGATTTCAATGCGCTGAGGGGGCTGGTCCATATTGAATAAGGCCGCCACCTTATCAAGCAACATAGAATCTGTTTTTCTTTCCAACAGGTTACGACCCAAAGCATCATGAGCATTCTTCACCGCAAATTCGACCAGCCGCCGCCGCGCTCCTTTTTCGGGAAGGACCAACCGAACTTTCTTGCTGGCCTCCTGCCCTCCTGACAATGCCGCTTCCAGCAAGTCTTTTTGAGAAACGGGGTGGGACAACAAAATCTCGGGCGGCAAGGGTTTTCCATCATAAAATTGGAGAAGAAACGCCGTCAAAATTTCCGAACCCGTTGCCGCCACCGGATGGGATGGGAAAAAAGCGCGGTTGCCATAGTTCTGGCCTGCGCGGAAAAAGAACACCTGTACGCAGCTCCGCCCTTCGCTTTGAGCCAAAGCGACCACATCAGCATCTGAAATTTCGCTGATGTTAATATCTTGGCGGGCCTGAAGAACAGCCAACGCCTTGATCCGGTCCCGCACCAAGGCTGCGGCCTCATAATCTTGGCGCGAACTGGCCTCTTGCATCGTGGCTTGCAGCTTTTCCTGAACATCCCGCGTTTTGCCAGAAAGGAATTTTTCGGCATCCCGAACCTGCTCGGCATACGCCTCTTTTGTGGCATACCCCACGCAAGGGGCCGAACATAACTTAATGTGATACTGCAAACACGGCCTTTTACGAGCTGAAAAGTAACTGTCTGTGCAGTTTCTGAGCAAGAAAGCTTTTTGGATAACCTTGAGCGTTTCATTCACCGCAACGTTGCTGGCAAAAGGTCCGTAATACTGACCAAGGCGGTCCTGCTTGCCGCGATATTTCAGGACCTGCGGGAAGTCATGCCCCGCCGTTAACAAAAGATAAGGGTAAGACTTATCATCTTTAAGAAGCACGTTATAAGGGGGTAATAACTTCTTGATTAAATTGGATTCAAGAAGAAGAGCTTCCACTTCGGTATGGGTATGGATAAATTCCATTCCCTCTGTTTGAGAAATCATTCTTTGCAGACGAAGCGGCAAACGCGAGGGGCGCGAGTAAGTCACAACCCGCCGTTTTAAGGAACGTGCCTTGCCGACGTACAAAACTTCTCCGTTTTGTCCCAGCATCCGGTACACCCCGGGGGCATCAGGCAGCATCTCGACATACCGCCGAATGACGGCAGCCCCTCTTTCCAAAGATGTCTCGACTGGCCCTGAACTCATATTTTTATATTCCATGAAACGCGATCATCTCCAAGCCCAAAGCAAAAAGTGAAGAAAATCATTTGTTAACCTTTTTAATATTTGTTAATATGGTTGTTAATAAAGTTTAATTTGGCCAACGGGTTTCAAGGGGAGATTACCAATATGAGAGTTTTACTTGTTGAAGATGACAGCTCAACCGCCAAGAGCATTGAGATGATCCTCAAATCTGAGGGCTATATGGTGGAAAGCACCGACCTCGGCGAAGATGCGTACGAACTGGGTAAATTCTACGAATACGACATTATTGTTCTCGACCTCATGCTGCCTGATATGCACGGCTATGACGTTCTGAAGAAGCTCCGTGCGGAAAAGATTGGTATTCCTATCCTGATTCTTTCTGGCCTTGCGGAATTGGACAACAAAATCAAAGGCCTTGGCTTCGGGGCAGATGATTACCTGACCAAACCCTTTGAAAAAGCCGAATTGGTTGCACGGATCAAGGCGATTGTCCGCCGCTCTCAGGGTCATGCCCAAAGCCAGATCAAAATTGGACGGGTCACGGTTAACCTCGACTCGCGGACCGTGGATGTGGACGGAAAACCCGTTCACCTGACGGGCAAGGAGTACGGAATCCTTGAACTTCTGGCCTTGCGCAAAGGAACCACCCTGACCAAGGAAATGTTCCTCAACCATCTATATGGCGGGATGGATGAACCGGAAGTCAAAATCATTGACGTTTTCATCTGCAAGTTGCGCAAGAAACTGGAGCAAGCCTCTGACGGGGAGAACTACATTGAAACCGTCTGGGGACGTGGCTATGTCCTGCGCGAACCTTCTCAAGCAGAAAAAGTCAAAGCCGCCAACGCATAGGGGCTATTCCCCACAGAGAGAATCTTCTCCCCAAAACGCCCCGTGACTTTATCGGGGCGTTTGTTTTT
>JAGOQV010000052.1 GCA_018063145.1 Alphaproteobacteria bacterium | reverse complement strand
AGACCTGACCAGTGCGCAAGAACTTGCTTATTGCCACGTTGAAGGCGACTATTACGTTATCAGAAAAACGATAAATCCCAACCCTCCGGCGCATCTAAGCTCCGCAACCGCCGTCCGCTTGACCGAAGAGGAACTCAAACAAATGATTGGGCTGGCAAAATGTCCCTAAGCCTTGCCCTTCGGGCTCTTGCCAAAGCTAAAAGGATCGTTTTGGGGCAACAGCCGAAACCAAAACCCCTGTTCTATCAGGCCCCCAGAGCGGGACGAAGCAAACGGGCTTTGCTTCATTACAAGACAGATTCTTTTGCGAATGCCCGCCTTGCAGAAACCTACGCCCACACCAATTTCTGGGAAGTGATTGAGATTGTCCGCATTCTCAACAGCTATGGGTTTGAAGTCGATGTGCTGGATCGTTCCCACCATGACTGGAAACCAGAAGGCGATGTGTATGACCTTGTTATCAGCAATGCATCGGGGAATTCAGGACAATACTTTGTTCAATTTGCCCCTCTCCTTCCACGTGCGAAAAAGATTTTCTATGCCCTTGGTCCTGCGCCAGACATTGCCAACGCTTTGACACTGAACCGCTATGCGCGGCATACAGACATTCCTCCTATGAGGGTGATGGACAAAGCAGATTTGCCAGCTTGTATGGCCCTGACCGACTATATTTTCTGCTTGGATGATAATAATTTTTCGACCCAAACCTATGCGCGGGAAAACAAACCGATATACCGTATTTCTCCGTCCCTTTCTCCACGCTGTCACTTTGACCCTGATTTTATAAAAACCCGTGACACAAAAAATTTCCTTTGCTTTACGGGGGATGGGTTTATTGCCAAAGGCGTGGACCTGCTCGTTGAAGCAATGGAAGACCTGCCGAAAGATTTTCACCTTTATATTGCGGGGCCACCTTCGGAACAGGCTTTCTTTGAAAAATATAATGTGCGGATCGAACAATTGGGAAACATCCACTATGTCGGATTTCTTGAAATCGGTTCTCCGGCGCATCTTGATCTGGTTAAAAAATGCGCTTACGTCATTTTGCCAACTGCTGCTGAAGGTCTGGCAACCTCGGTTGCCACGTCCATGAAATTTGGCATGGTTCCTATTCTGACTTTTGAATGCGGGGTTGATGCCTCCTCCTGCGGTTACTATTGCAGCAGTGACGTGCCCGAGATGGTCACCTCTTTGCGCAGCCTTATGCGAAGCTGCGCGGCCCTTCCTTCAGCGGAATACGAGGAAAAAGTTTATAAAACTATAGCCAAATCTGCCGATTATGGGCAATCTGCCTTTACCCAGTCTTGGAACAAAGCGTTAAGCACTATTCTGAAAGAAATTTAACAGGAACCCGAAAACATGACTCAAAAACGTGCCTTTATCACTGGCGTAACCGGACAAGACGGAGCCTTGCTCTCTGAAATGTTGCTGGAAAAAGGATACAAAGTCTTTGGCCTTAAACGCCATGTGTCCATCAGCAATATTGGACGAATTACCCATTTGATGGACCATCCAAACTTTGAACTGATTTATGGTGACCTGACCGATACAGCCAGCATGATTCAAGCCTTACAACGGGCTCAGCCCGAGGAGGTTTATAATCTCGCCAGTCAGACCAATGTCGGTATCAGTTTTGAAAATCCGGAATTTACGGCCAATGTCAACGCGGTGGGAGCCTTGCGTGTTCTGGAATCCCTTCGTTTGCTCGGTATGGGGAGCAGTGCTCGCTTCTATCAAGCCTCAACGTCCGAACTTTACGGACTTGTCCAAGAAGTTCCCCAGAAAGAAACCACTCCTTTTTATCCACGCAGCCCCTATTCCGTAGCCAAACTCTACGCCTACTGGATGACGATCAACTATCGTGAAAGCTATGGGATGCACGCTTCGAACGGCATCATCTTTAATCATGAAAGCCCCATTCGCGGAGAAACTTTTGTAACCAGAAAAATTACAATGGGCCTTGCCCGTATTTTATCGGGAGACAAAACGCCTATTCATCTTGGCAATATCAATTCCAAACGCGACTGGGGCCACGCGAAGGACTCAGTAGAAGCCATCTGGCGGATCACCCAACAAGAAAAACCGGATGACTATGTGATTGCAACAGGGGAAACCCATTCAGTCCGTGAATTTATCGAAGAATCATTTGCTCTTGTGGGCATCTCTATAGAATGGAAAGGAACCGGTGTGAACGAAGTTGGTTTGAATGCTCGCACGGGCGAAACCCTCATTCAAATTGACCCAAAATTTTTTCGCCCCGCCGAAGTGGAGCTTCTTATTGGCGATGCGACAAAGGCTAGAGAAAAACTGGACTGGATTCCCCATATGGGCTTCAAAGGCCTTGTACGGGATATGGTGACCGCAGACCTCAAAGCGGCTGGACTCAACATTGAAACCCTCAGCAAGGCAGCTTAACCATGACCGGACCGTTCGACCTCTCTGGAAAAAGAATCTGGGTTGCAGGCCATCGTGGTATGGTGGGAGCGGCTATTCTTCGCCAACTTGAAAAAGAGAAAAATATTACGCCCCTGACAATTTCGCACAAGGAACTGGACCTGCGCGATCAGGCCGGCGTGAATGCTTGGGTCAAAGCCAACAAACCTGATGTCGTTTTCTTGGCAGCCGCAAAGGTTGGCGGCATCATGGCCAACAGCACTTACCCTGCGGAATTCATCTATGATAACCTTGCCATTACCACCAATATTATTCATGCCTCATGGGTGAACGGGGTTCAGAAATTGGTCAATATCGGATCATCCTGCATCTATCCGAAATTTGCGCCGCAACCCATCAAAGAAGACTCCCTGCTGAGCGGACCGCTGGAACCTACCAATGAATGGTATGCGCTCGCCAAAATTGCTGGGATTAAAATGTGTCAAGCTTACCGCGCCCAGTACGGGGCAGATTTCATTGCCTTGCAGCCTTGCAACCTTTATGGCCCGGGCGATACCTACCACGGCGAGAACAGCCATGTTATTCCGGCCATGATTCTCAAATTCCAAGCCGCGAAAGATAAGGGAGAGTCTTTTATTGAATTGTGGGGAACAGGCACACCGCTTCGTGAATTTCTTTTTGTGGACGATATGGCCGAAGCGGCTGTGTTCTTGTGCAAAACCTATTCCGATTCCGTTCCGATGAATGTTGGTTTTGGAACAGATTTACCTATTCGTGATCTGGCCCATAAAATTGCGGCTGTTGTTGGCTATCAAGGGGAGATACGCTTTAACCCTGAAAAACCGGATGGTACGCCGAAGAAACTCTTGGATGTTTCGCGCCTGACCGCCGCAGGATGGAAAGCAAAAACAACCTTGGATGAGGGACTGAAAATTTCTTATCAAGATTACCTTTCCCGTCAAGAAAAGAAAGCAGCATGACGTCTCCTGTCATTCCAGTCATCTTGTGCGGTGGGTCAGGAACGAGGCTTTGGCCGGCCAGCCGTGATGTCTTTCCCAAACAATTTCTAAACCTGTTTGGGGAAGATACGTTGTTGCAAACCACTTTGCGCCGCGCCCTTCGTATTAGCGAGACACCTGCCGATCACGTTGTTACCGTCACTTTGGCTGCACTGGAGGATGAAGCGCGGCGGCAAATCTCAGGTGTTGCCAAGGGCGCGGACACCCATATTCTCAAAGAACCTGTGGGCCGCAACACCGCCGCCGCCATCGCCTTTGCGGCTCTTTATGTGCGCTCTCATTTCGGCCCCGAGGCCCTTATGTGGGTTTTGCCGTCCGACCATTATATTGGCGATGAAGACTCCTTGGCGAAAGCTTTTCAAAAAGGATTGCTCGCCGCGCAAAAAGGTAAACTCGTAACCTTTGGTATCACTCCGACCAGACCCGATACAGGCTATGGCTATATAAAACACAGTCATAGCCCAATAGAAGACGGCGTCTATGCCGTTGCGGACTTTGAAGAGAAACCGAACCGCACCACCGCTGAAGCTTTTCTGGCTTCAGGAAAATATCTATGGAACAGCGGAATGTTTCTTTTCGAAGCGCAAAGTGTTCTTGACCAGTTTTCTTGCCACGCACCTGTTTTGCTTGCGAAAGCAGCGGCAGCAATGGCCTCTTCTCCTAATGCACAAAACCCCCATCTTGACTCTTATGCCGAAATTCCTGCCGAACCTTTTGACAAGGCAATCATGGAAAAAACCGATGAAGCCGCCATTGTACCATGCGACCCTGATTGGTCAGACATAGGCTCATGGGAAAGCTTGTGGGAAATCGGAGAAAAAGACCTAAGCGGAAACGTGATTGAAGGGCAAGCTGTAACCGACTCAACAAAAGATTGCTTGATTCAATCAAACGGCCATCGCCTTGTAGCTTGCGCGGGGCTTGAAAATCTTGTGATTGTTGACACCGGAGACACGGTCCTGATTGCCGACCGGACCAATCACGACTCCATCCGCGCCCTTATCAAGAAACTGAACGTGTTGAAGGCCTAAACGGAAATTCTATTTCCGCCCCCATCTTTCTAGCCATGCCTGAAACATCAGAATTGCCCACAAAGAGGGGCCGGCCTGAGCGCGGCCAGATTGATGACCCTCCCATATTTTGTGAACATACTGGTCATTCAAATAACCTTGTTCCTTGATCTTTTTTGTCGAGAGGAGAGGCTCGGCCCAGTCACGCAAACCTCCGCGCAACCACGAATCCATCGGCACAGAAAACCCTTTCTTGGGGCGATCATATAAACTCTGCGGAACGTATTTCGAGAGGACCTGACGGAGGAGCCATTTGCCTTTCCCATCTCTGATCTTGAGATCATGCGGCAAAGTCCAAACATATTCGGCAATCCGCATATCAAGCAAAGGGGCTCGTGCCTCCAGAGATACCGCCATACTCGCCCGATCAACTTTGACCAGAATATCATCGGGCAGATAGGACATTGTATCTTTGAACATCATCTGTTCAGCGAAACCGAGACCGCGAACATCGCGCCGAGGATCATAAAGCGGCGTGAGTGGGTCCCGCCCACCAGACACAATCAAATCATAATCTGGCTGCATGGATAAAAGATAATCATAAACCCCGAAGCAATCTTTCTTACGAAGCATTCCAGCAAGGCGATGGAATCTCAGCCCTTGCGAAGGATGGGAGGAGAAAAGAGAATCCCATTTATCTTGTGGAACACCGCTCAAAAGACTGGCAACACCGATCCGCAACGGGTATGGCAACCACCTGATTTTCGCCCAAATCCCGGGCACAATCATATGCCGTCTATAGCCGCCGAGCATCTCATCGCCCCCATCGCCGGAAAGAGCAACAGTGACACTCTCGCGGGCGAATTTGGAAACAAGATAGGTTGGAATTTGTGAAGAATCGGCAAAGGGCTCATCATAAATATCAGGAAGTTTCGGCACGACATTCAGGGCATCTTGCCCGCTCACGATCATTTCGTGATGATCCGTCCCAAGGTGCCGCGCAATTTCCTTGGCGAAGGGAGCTTCGTTGAACGGCTCTTCCTCAAAACCAATCGCATAAGTTTTGACCGGACGATCCGATAGTTGCTGCATCAAGGCAACCACAGTGCTTGAATCGATTCCGCCGGACAGAAACGCACCGAGAGGAACATCCGCAATCATTCTCTCCCGAACGCATTGCCGCAACAAGGCATCAAATTCTTCAACAATTTCTTCTTCTGAACGAAGATTGGGATGAGCCCTTGCCGTCTCAATAATTTTTGGCAAGTCCCAGTAAAATTCAATTTTCTGCGAAAGATCTTCTCCGGCCACCAGCGATTGAACGGGAAGCGACATCCGCGCCCCGGGAGGCAAGGTCCAGACCTGACGAAAAATACAATGAGGGGCCTGCATGAATCCGTATTTCATATAGACCCGCAAAGCGTCAGGGTTGATGTCCCGCACGAAATCAGGATGAGCCATGAGAACTTTCAGCTCTGACCCCATGACCAGCGTCTTCCCCGCCCAACCGAAATAAAGCGGCTTTTTGCCGAGACGGTCCCGCATCAAATGCAACGTTCTGGTTTTCCGGTCCCAAATCAGGAAGGCATACATCCCGATAATTTTCTGGCAGGTTTGGTTTAATCCCCATTGGTCAACAGCGGTGAGAAAAACTTCGGTATCGGAACGCCCCTTGAACTGATGCCCCAGTTTTTTCAGCTCGGCTTCAATGGCGAGATAGTTATAAATCTCTCCGTTATAAACGCACCAATAGCGGCCGGAAGGAGACGGCATAGGCTGATGCCCTAAGGGAGATAAATCGAGAATAGCCAAGCGCCGCTGGCCTAGGACCAAAGCCGGATGATCGGGATCTTGCCAATGACCATCATCATCGGGGCCACGGTGAGGCATGGCATCGGTCATGGCCTTAGCCACCGTCCTCAAATCAGAAGGGGAACTAGACGCCCCGAGGGCATACAGCCCGGCAATCCCACACATAAAAAGAAAAACCTTCTTGTCTAGTGAAGCTCAAGCAACATACAGCGGGCCGAGCCACCGCCATATTTCTCGATTGTGGGAATGTCCGCCCAGACAATCTCTGAAACATATCTGAGCAAAGCCTTTTTCTGCGCCTCCGTCAAGGCGCGGTATGCGGCTCCAGACATGATGAGCTTCAAGGCCCCGCCGCTTCCGACCAGTTCCAGAGAATTTCCACAAAAAGATTTAAGTTGTGCAAGGCTGATAGGGATAATTTCATGGGTCAAAGAAAGCCGCGCCACGACTTTCTCGCGGTCTTCTGGCAAAATACACTCCAGACACACCCCCGCATAGCCTGTCCCGATAAACATCATGACATCGGTATGGTAAACGGGTTTTCCGGTATGATTGCGGGTATGAAAGGGCAGAAACTCGAAATCCATACGGGCGCACCATTCGCGGGCCAAATCTTCATTCGTTCGCGGAGAAATCGCGCAATAGGCAACGCGGTTGACGCGGTCCATCCACAAAGATCCGGTTGATTCGAGATATCTCCCGTTCAGCTCTTCCTTGGACAGATCTAGGGCCACCGGATATCGCCCTTCCAGCATAGCCATAACCTCTGGACGACGCTCAATCCGCCGATTCGAAGCCAGCATCGGATAATAAACCAGCGAAGCCTCCCCGCTGCGGTCTTTTTGCGTTGAAATCCAGTTGTTGCAAAAAACATCATCGGGACTATCTGGGTGGCCAAGAACTGTGGTTACAACGACTCCAGCCTCGACCAAACGATCCCGAAACAGGCGAAATTCGGCCCGTGCATGGTCCTGAATCGAGCGCAAATCCAGCGAATTTTCTTCCTGATAGGTATTGGTTTCCATCGTCTGAGGGTTAGACAGGAACCCCAAAGGCTCTGTCATCATAATATGCTGGGTGGATTGCGAAACGGGTTTTGGCATGAGACATCATCCTCGAACAACAAAAATATGAAAAAAAACGCCTAAGCCTATAATGACTTATTCGTCATCCCGTTGGCGCGTCCGTAGGACGCTAGCACGAACGGGATCCAGAATCTTGTGCAGCATCGCTGCACTCATACACTGGATCCCCGATCTGCGGTCGGCACAGCCTCCCTTGTCGGGGATGACGATTGTATAAATAATCATAGACTTAAGTTATAAACGCAGAAAAGAACGCCCGTTTAGGCCGAAAATGTCTGAGAAACCTGAGGGGCCGGAGCCGGAACAGGGGCCGGAGCGGGAGCAGCCGATACGCTCAAATTAGAACTTGCCATATTAAAAGCGTTCAGATTCGGAGAAACCTGCGGCCCTTGCACCTCAACGCACTTCCCTTGAACTCCCAATTCATTCCGAACGCCGCACGCCATGGGCGAGGACGGATTACTACTTACATAGTCAACCTTATCGCCGGGCAAAGCTGCCCCGATCGGCATTCCAACCTCAACCTCTTTTACCTCTGGCCCCATAACCTTATCCCCTTTTGCGACCTAGGCCGCTTCACATCTCACTGAAATCGCCGCAACCGACGTAATATAGGCCGGAAAGCGCGGGATACCGTTCAAAAATTCAATCAAGCCCACCTTGGCAATGTTAATCAGTCTTTGCAAAATATCCGCCCGCTCACAGGGGACAGACCCGACTTCTACTTCCCCTGAGAAGAAAACAATCCCCCGCCTGTGAACCTCCAACGTCAGAGGCAGATCTTTAGGCAACTGGGTCGGAACCACGATGACAATCGAGCCCCCATCCCCAAGGATAAAGTCGCATTTTTCAAACATGACACACACTCTAAATTTTATTGTTGTTACCAGTAATCGTATAGAAATTGACTTAATATGGTGTTAATTTTCGTCTGCCTTGCGAGGGGCCCCTTGGCGAAAACGCTGGTTCTCAACATCTAAAAAATTAAGGCTTTTTAATGCAATCTTCAAAAATACTTGTGACCGGAACGGCAGGGTTTATTGGGTTTCATCTGGCCCGCCGCTTGGCTCGGGATTTTCCAACAGCCCAGATTACAGGGCTTGATAACGTCAACAGCTATTATGACCCGCGCTTGAAGGAAGATCGGCTCAAAATTTTGTCTGAATTGCCGAACTTTGCCTTTCACCGCCTTGACCTTGCGGACAGGGCGGGCATGGCTGATCTGTTTCGAACCGCTCAACCAGAAATCGTTATTAACCTTGCCGCACAAGCTGGTGTTCGGTATTCGATTGAAAATCCGCACGCCTATATTGATAGCAACGTCACAGGGTTTATGAACATTCTCGAAGGGTGTCGCCATAACGGGGTCCAGCATCTTTTGTTTGCATCTTCCTCTTCGGTGTATGGGTCAAATACCAAGATTCCGTTTTCGGTTCACGACACGGTGGACCACCCAATCAGCCTTTACGCCGCAACCAAAAAAGCCAATGAACTCATGGCGCACACCTACGCCCATCTCTACCGCTTGCCTTGCACGGGATTGCGCTTTTTCACCGTGTATGGGCCGTGGGGCCGTCCCGATATGGCCTTGTTCAAATTCACCAAGGCCATTTACGAAGGCAAGCCCATAGATGTTTATAATCACGGTAATATGAAACGAGACTTCACCTATATTGACGATATTGTCGAAGGAGTTTCACGCCTCAGCCAAATTCTTCCTGAACCAGACCCTACATGGTCAAGTGATGACCCTGATCCAGCGACCAGCAATGCGCCCTACCGCATTTATAATATCGGCAACAACCAACCCGAAGACTTGATGAACATGATTGGCTTGCTTGAAGACGAAATCGGAATCAAAGCACAAAAAAACCTTCTCCCCATGCAAGCGGGGGATGTGTATTCCACCTTTGCCAATACCGATGACCTGGCAAGAGTGACGGGGTTTAAGCCCTTTACGCCTCTTAAAACCGGCATCCAGAATTTTGTAAAATGGTATAGGGATTACTACAAATTAGGCAACGGACCGGAATAACTTCGCCCATCTTGCACCCTTGAGTAGTGCCTGTTAACTATTTATTCAACTGAATAGGGTTTATTCAGGAGGAGGTTTTAGAAAAATGGGATTCTTCCGAAAAACAATTGTCCCGCGCTTTAGCCCTGCGCAAATGATAATTATCACTGCCTTATTTATTTTGGCGGGTATTTTTTTTCATCAATCTTTTGACCTGCAACAGAATCAACATAACCGATTGATCGAAGATGTTTATGGACTGTCGGAACTTCACGGCAAGTTGAATGGCCGAATGTTTGATCTTTTTCCTGACCCTGAGCTTTCCTCACCTCCCGAATATGCGATACTTTTCAAGATCAGAGAGAAAGCAAAAGGCTTAGGGGAACACACCACCGCACTATACAACTCTCCCAGCAGATACTTCTCCATACTCAATTTCGTTTTTAGCGAAAGAATAAAACTGGAACAGAATCTCAAATTCGCTATAGAACAATATCAGACTGACCTGATTGTTATTGAAGAAGGGGTCTCCGCCCTTGCTCCTTTGAAAATAAAGTTGGCGACAGCTATTCATTCCTCGCCGTCCTCCGCACAAGAGGATATTTCGTCTCTTCAGGAAAAAATGACCCTACAAATCAGATCCCTGTCGCGGATTCCTGTTTCGGATGATGTCAAAACAATCCATAGCCTCATCGGGGCTCACCACACCCTCGCGCAAGCTCAGGCTGGGTATTTCAGAAGCGCAACCTATTTCATGCTGTTTCTGATTATCGGCTATGTCAGTCAGATTTTCATCCGGCGGTTTTCTGAAGAACACGCAAACGCCGTGACCGCCAGCAACGCCAAGAGCGATTTTCTGGCCAATATGAGTCATGAAATCAGAACGCCGATGAACGGGATTATTGGGATGACCGAGCTTCTTCTCGACTCAGACCCCAACCCCGTTCAGACAAAGTATCTCAAGTCGCTTATGACATCGGCTGAAAACATGATGGAGCTTATCAACGACATTCTTGACCTATCAAAGATTGAGGCCGGCCATCTTGAGATAGAAAAAGTTCCCTTTAACTTGTACACACTTTTCGAAGAAACCTTTGCCAATATTGACTTGAGGGCCGAAAGCAAAGGTATCAAACTTATCATGGAATATCAGGCCGACTTGCCACGCCATTACAAGGGGGATCCGCTGCGCGTTCGCCAAATTCTCTACAATCTCGTTGGCAACGCTCTGAAATTCACCGAGAAAGGCCACATTAAAGCCTACGTTGAAAAAGTGCCAAACTCTCATCTTCTTTGCATCAAAGTTGAAGATACGGGTATTGGCGTTCCGGATAATAAAAAATCTGCAATTTTCAAAAAGTTTACTCAGGCGAACACCGGCACAACCAGTAAATACGGAGGGACCGGACTCGGCCTTGCCATTTGCGCTCGGCTAACCCGTATGATGGGCGGGACAATTAGTGTGGTAGATAATTTTCACGGAGGATCGACTTTCTGGTTCACGCTTGACCTTGAACCAGACCTGAATCCGCCAGCAGATATTGTCCTCTCGCCAGCGGAGAGAATTTCTTCTCTTCAAGGCTCCCATGTTCTTCTCGTGGAAGATACGTCTGTCAACAGGGAGTACGCAACGAAGGTTCTTGAGAAAATGGGGATCAAAGCTACCATTGCCACGACCGGCATTGAGGCATTAACCCAATTCAAAACAAAGACCTTTGATCTGGTCTTGATGGATTGCCGGATGCCGGAAATGGACGGGTACGAAGCAACTCGGCATATCCGCAGCTATGAGAAAGGTACGAACGCGAAAAGAACACCTATCATTG
>JAGOQV010000051.1 GCA_018063145.1 Alphaproteobacteria bacterium | reverse complement strand
TGCCAAATCTGGTTGCGGGCGATTTTTGAGCGCGTCAATCTCCGCCAACAATTTGGCATTCTCCGCCTGAAGATCCGCCAATTTCAGAGACTCTGCCGCTCCGCTCTCACCGGCCTTCGCACCAATTTTGACTTGGTTGCGCAGCGTTTCGTTCTCGGCTTTGAATGTCGTCATGTCGCGCTGGGATTTTTGCAAATCTTTTTGTATTTCAACCAGTTTTTCAGCTGCTTCTTTTTGGCCCTGCGCCCCTTTTTCAAGAGTAGATATCTGTGCTTGCAGATCCGCGTTTTGTTTCTTGGCTAGGTCAAGATCGACTTCTGCTTTCTTCAGATCCGCAGTTAGATCAACCACTTTAGGGGCCTTATCCTGCACCTCAGCCTTTTTGCGCAAATCAGAGTTTTCGTTCTCAAGAACCCGAAGTTTTTCTTGTAAATCCCCCAGAGCAGGATTATCCCGCCCGAGGGATTTCTTTTCCTCTTCTTTGGCATTCCCTAGTGTTGATTTAAGGCGAAGGTTTTCCTCTTGGGCCTGCAAAATATCGTCCCCAACATTTCCCCCCGAAGATGGTTCAGCTTGAAGAATGTCTTCGGCTCTTGGCTCTGCCGCCCGCGCTTGTTCAAGCTTATCGGCTTTGCTTCCTGTTGCTTTGCTTTTGTTATTTCCATCCGAAGAAGGAGCCGGAACAGCCGGAGACTTCAGGCCAGACAGGCACGTGGCAAGTTCAGATTGACCATCTTCAATTCGTGCAAGTTTGTAAGAAAAACTATCTCCCGAAACGTCCAATTGAAGAAGAGGAGACTCTTTCAAACTTTTGGCAAAACCCGCATCAGCCCCGACCCCCAGAACAAGGGTTTGGGATGTTTGCGGTTCAATTTCGAAAGTCTGGGCAGACCCAGATCCAACACGAACGGAGGCCGTCAATTTTTTTCCGGCTTTGAACTTTGCCTCTTGAAAGTCAAAGGCCAAAGAATATTCGCCATTGGTATTTTGACCGATTGTCACAACGGAATTATTGCCGAATTTTTGCGCCATCGTGCAATAGCTGCCTTGTGTCATACTGGCAACTCGGCTAATCGCCCAGCCTGTTTTGGCTTCCGCCGTTTCAGCCTTGGCCGCAGCAAGAACCGGACGGGCAAGCGATGATCCAGCAAGCAAGCTCACTGCCGTTAGAAGAAAAATACGACTGGCTTTGAGGGCAACGGTTTCTTTACTCATTATCTTATCCTTTGTAACAAAAAATCTATCAAAAATTTTATCCTAAGAGGCACTATCTGTCCGCACGACCAAAACTTTTTGTCCGGTTTGTGGGTTCTTATACATTTCCCCAACTGGACGAACCGCATCACCATCATACTGACTGAGGGCTCTAAAAACCGCATCCTCAAACAAGCCGACTTGGGAGACTGTCTCTTGAAGAGCAAAAGACCGCTCACACTGCCAAATCAACTGAACATCGGCATCTTCAGCCCATACACCCAAGACCTCGGAAAGCGGCGAGCCTGATATGCCGAACCAACGTGTCTCTGGCTCTCCTTTTGGAGTTGGAATATGAGAGAGGGACTTGGTATGAGACGCTTGATCGACTTGCATCTCGCGTTCAAGTGGCAAAGGCAAAAGTGTTTCAAGCCCTGCAGCAGGTTCTGCTTTTCCAACTTTCTCAACTTTCTCAACTGGCACCGCCGTACTGGAGGTCACTGTTGAGGCCGGAGACATCATCACGGGATTGAGCCCATCAGAGCGATACTGTGAATGGAGATCTTTTCCTCCAGCTTCGGCAATCATTTTGTTGACCGCGTCCTGAAACTTCCCAACATAGGAGAAGTCTTTTTCGAGCAGAGGTGACGTGGTAGAGGCCCACAATAAATCTGTTTTCTGGCGAACCGACCAGCGTTTCAAAACTTCACGCACCGTTTCTCCCTTGCGGGCACGCCATGATTCAACAAGCACCACTGGAGCCGGAACAACAACCGTCTTGTCGTCCTTGACCATTTCATCTTCAGCAGGATCAGGATTGGTTGGCGCGGGGGTCAGAACTTCCTCCCGCGTGAGAGGCATTGGTACTGACATTGCGGGCGAGCTGGTGGGCTGTCCGCTCATCTTCCCTTCATCATACCAATCGTCTGAAAGATCATATTTCTTTTTGATGGTATCAGGAACATAGCGATCTTCAAAAACCTGCAAAGCTGGCGCATTTGGATCACTCTCAGGACGCGCCACCGAAGACTTCTGCGCGCCAAGACCAACAAGAGACGATGTAGAAAAATCAAATCCTGCCTGCGCCGAATTTGCCAAAGGAGGAAAACACAGACTCCCCAGCATTGTGGCTGACAACAAAAGGGTTTTGGCAAAATACGTTTTGGCAAAGATCATCGTCATTCCTCGATAAAGTTCGATTTTCTGAAGTCCAAGGAATACTCTAGGCTGAAGCCCCCTGCAACCGATTATTGAGGATTTAGGCTTCTCCATCCTCACTTTTTCCGGTTAATTTCTGGGCAAGCGCGGCGTGTAAATAGTCATCAATATCCCCGTCTAGCACAACTCCAGCGTCTGTTCGCTCAACCCCCGTCCGCAAATCCTTAACCATTTGGTACGGTTGCAAGACATAAGAGCGTATTTGGTGTCCCCAACCAATTTCGCTTTTGGAATCATATTCCGCCCCGCTGGCTGCTTCCCGCCGTTTTAGCTCGGCCTCGTAAAGCCTTGCCTTGAGCATAGCCATAGCTTGGGCGCGGTTTTGGTGCTGAGAGCGTTCGTTTTGGCAAGCCACCACAATCCCCGAAGGCAAGTGGGTCAGACGAACTGCACTATCTGTCTTGTTAACGTGTTGGCCCCCTGCCCCGCTGGAGCGATAGGTATCCACCCGCAAATCCTTATCAAGAACTTCGATGTTAATCGAATCATCAATAACAGGAGTCACATGAACCGAAGCAAAACTCGTATGGCGGCGGGCATTGGAGTCAAAGGGAGAAATGCGAACAAGGCGGTGAACTCCGCTTTCGTTTTTTAACCACCCATAGGCTTGAAACCCCTCAACTTTGACAGTCGCCGATTTAATGCCGGCTTCGTCCCCCTCAGAACGGTCCAAAAGTGAGAGTTTATACCCATTTTGCTCTGCCCATCTTGTGTACATCCGCAACAACATCTGGGCCCAATCACAGGATTCCGTTCCGCCCGCGCCGGAGTTCACCTCCAGATAGGCATCATTGCCATCGGCCTCGCCTGAGAGCAGACTTAACAACTGCAGGCGCGCCGCTTCTTTTTCGATCGCCCTCAAAGTCGTTTCAGCTTCAAGGGCGACCGCAGCATCCCCCTCGATTTCTGCCAGTTCAATCAATTCCAGATTGTCTTTAAGGCCCGATTCAACCGCCCGCACGGAGGACAATTGCTGCTCAAGACGATTCTTCTCCTGCATCAGCTTCTGAGCTTTGTCAGGATTGGTCCACAGATTTTGATCTTCCGAGAGAGCGTTCAGCTCATCAAGACGGGACAGAGCAACATCCCAGTCAAAGATGCCTCCGTAGCAAACTCAAGGAATACTCAACACTCTTGGAAAGAGCTTCAATTTCTGCGCGCATCGTAACATACTTTCGGTTTGGTCAAGGACGGAAGGTTAAGCAGCCGCTTGTTGTTCGTCAGACTCTTCTTCAGCGTACTGTTCTTGAACAAAATTAACCAATGTTGCAACCAATTCAAGCGTATTTTCAGGAGTCACAACTGCCGAAATCAGATTATTGTGGAGAGTGGGACTAATATCCGACCAAGCCGCACCGGATTCTGTAACGACAGAGCGCACGTCTTCAGGCCCCGTCACCATCACACCAGAGATCAAGCCGCTTTCCGCCATCAACTTAACAGCATCACCCATCGCCATGACTGGCTTGTACGCTGCCATAAAGCCACCGATAAAGCGGCGCGTATGGGCCGTCAGTTTCAGTTTGTCGTGACTGCGATGCCCCCCGGGAATAATGAGAATCTCATAGTCCGCCGCCAAAGCATCCGCCAGATGTTTGTCCACGGCAAAATAATGGCCCCAACCATTCCCCTGCCAGCCATTGGCCAAAGAATTTTCAACACTGATAATGCGAGGAGTTGCGCCTGCTTCCATCATGCCCCGTTGGAACATGGTCATTTCGATTTCATTGAATCCGTTAGCGACCAGAATGGCCGCATTCATGCCTGCAAGCGGTTTTTGCATTCGTGCTGTCTCCTTAAAATGAGTAATTATGTGGTTATCTTCGAATCTTGGTTGTTATGTATTGTTCAGCCACTCCCAAACAATCTGGACCTCTACCTTCAGGGCCGATACTTATGAAAAGCTTTGGGGTGGATGAACAATAAGAGATTTCTCCTTCAAAAGTCAATAGTTTTCTGCGATGGGACTCATCAACTTTGCTCGGGGCACGCAGCGTAAAAACTTGTCATTTGTCCCTAGGATGCGGTGACATTCAAAATATTTTGTGGCGAAAACGGGGAGTTTTCGAGAACCGTATCGCAGAATACTAGAGACGTATTTGAGAAACGGAAGCGCAGAAAACCCCCGTTTGCAGTCCAAAAGATGATGAATGTCGGCGCATCCGAAAGAAAAGCTTCCCCTTTTCCTGCAGGCTCGTGTAAAACCAACCCATGTCCATTTCTCCGCGTTTTCTTCAAGATCTGCGCGACCGCCTGACCTTGTCCGAGGTCATTGGGCGGCGGGTCAAATTGACGCGCTCTGGACGTGAATTCAAAGGATGTTGTCCGTTTCACCGCGAGAAAACACCCTCTTTCTATGTGAATGACGATAAGCAATTTTTTCACTGCTTCGGGTGCGGGGCGCACGGAGATGTCTTGGGGTTTGTCATGCGTCATGACAACCTGCCCTTTACCGAAGCCATCGAAGCCCTCGCCGCGCAAGCGGGACTTCAAGTTCCCCGTCAGACCCAAGAAGATGTTCACCAAGCCAGACAGCAAAAAGGGCTTTATGATTTGTGCGAGGAAGCCGCCAAGTGGTTCGAGACCCAGCTTCACATTCCGTCCAACAGAGAAGTTCTCGGCTACTTAACAGGGCGGGGAATTAAACCTGAGATTATTGACTCCTTCCGCCTTGGCTATGCGCCAGTAGAGGACCAAGGATTGCGCGTTCATCTGCGCGGCCAAGGCTACACAGATGCCCAGATGATTGAGGCCGGAGTGGTTAAACCTTCGACCACCGGACGCGAGTCTTATTCTTTTTTTCGGGATAGGGTCATGTTTCCTGTCACAGATGCGCGGGGAAGAATCGTTGCGTTTGGTGGGCGTGTGTTACCCGATCACTTACGGCCTATACGATCAAGCGATCACAAGCCGCCCAAATATATCAATTCCGCTGAAAATCCTCTCTTTCACAAGGGACAGATGCTTTATGCCCAGCAACACGCCCGCATGGCCGCAGACAAATCACCGGTCATCGTGGTGGAAGGTTACATGGACGTGATTGCCTGCCAGCAGGCTGGTTTTCGGGGGGCGGTTGCCCCGCTAGGAACAGCCCTAACCCAAGAGCAAATTCTCGCCTTGTGGAAGATGATTCCGCTAGACAGCAAAGAGCCAATCTTATGCTTTGACGGAGATGATGCCGGATATCGCGCCGCCGTACGGGCAATAGATAGAATCCTCCCGCTCTTGAAACCTAGCCAATCCGTACGCTTTGCTTTTCTCCCCCAAGGCGATGATCCCGATACCTATATCCGCGAAAACGGGGCCGCCGCTTTTGCGGAGCTGCTTGAACGGTCTATTTCTCTCGCAGATTTCTTGTGGACTCACCACACAATCGGCAAGGTTTTTTCGACGCCAGAAGCGCAAGCAGGGCTATCCCAAACGCTGGAAGGACTAGCAGCTCAAATTCCCGAAGCTCAACTTCAATATTATTATAAGCAAGCGTTTCGAGATAAAACGCGGGCCTTGTTCGGAAAATCATGGGCGGGGAAACCTATGGGGCGCAGCCCTTTCAAGGACAACCATAAGAGTTCAGGGGGAAACGCTTCTTCTGTCGTTCTTCCTCCTCTCAGTCGCCAGAAGACCCAAGGAATGATTCCGCAGCTCCTTCTTTTGACGTTGCTCAATCATCCTTACTTATACCCGTCTGTGCAGGATCACTTTCAGCAAATCGAAACAGACTCTCCCGAATTTCGTAGTCTTTATGACGCAGCTCTCGCGTATTTCGAAGAAAATGAGCCTGAAACTCTTGACAAAGAGGGAGCAACACATCACATAACATCCTTTGGATTGGCTGAAACGCTGGACCGGTTGAGAAGTGACAGGTTTTATGTCCATGCTGGTTTCGCCCGTCCTGAAACCGAGCCGGAATTGGCTCTGGCAGGATGGTTATCCCTGTGGGACCAGTGGGATAGATCCCGATTGCTGGTCGATATTCAGGCGGCACGCGCAGCTTTGCGCTCCTCTGTAACTCCTGAGAATGAAAGTCGGATGCTAGCATTACAGCAAATACAAAGAGAGAAAGACGCTGGCTCCGCTTAATGGGCAAGGCTAGACGAAAAAAACTACGTCGTACCCCTTTGATTTTTCTGCAAAATCAGGTTAAATCGGCGAATCAGCTAATGTCCCGAATCGGGACCAGTACGGGCAAAATATGATGGCGGCAAAGAAACAAGTAAAACCAGCACCTAAAACTTCGGCCAAGACTCCGGCTAAAGCTGCCGCGTCCAAAGCTCCTGCTAAAAAGACTGTCGCCACGCCCGTCAAGGCGGCAGCGAAGCCTGCGCCGAAAAAAACTGAAATCAAAAAGCCCGTTGCCAAAGCTGCGCCAGCAAAGCCAGCTCCGAAAAAGGCCGAGACTAAAAAATCACCAGCCGCAAAGCCTGTAGTGAAACCTGCCTCTAATAAAAAAGTAGAACCTAGCAACAAAGGTTCTCAGAAAAATTTAGTCAAGCCTGCGAGCAAGAAATCCTCTCCTGCTCCAACCAAAAATATTGCTCAGGAAAAAGTGAAAGACAAGACCCCCCCCGCTACCACTACCAAAGCCAAGACCAAGGTTGTTGCAGCTCCAGTAAAAGTTGTCCCCGTCAAGAAAGTTATTAAACCTGCCAAGGAAACTCAGGAAGTTAAACCCTCTCCAGAGCAAGGTTTGGTGACCGGACAAAAAGGCGGCCTTGAAAAGATTGTCAAAAAGCTGATTTCTCGGGGAAAGGAACGCGGATTCATCACCTATGATGAAATGAATAACGCTCTCCCTGCGGAGGAATTTTCCTCGGACCAGATCGAAGATGCCATGGCGATGGTTTCTGATTCCGGCGTGCAGCTGGTTGATGGGGCGGATGACATTAGTGATGAACCTGAAGCTCCCGCCAAAGAAGCTGCAAGCGAAGAAGAATATGAGAGCGGAGGGAATATTTCGGACGATGATACGGGACGGACGGATGATCCGGTTCGGATGTATCTCCGCGAGATGGGATCGGTTGAGCTTCTCTCTCGTGAGGGTGAAATTGCCATTGCCAAAAGGATTGAGGCCGGACGCGAAACCATGATCGGCGGGATTTGTGAAAGCCCGCTTGCCATTGAATCTATTGTTGCGTGGTATGAAGCCTTGCTCAAGGGTGACATTCTCTTGCGTGAAGTTATTGATCTGGACGCGACTTATGGCGGAGATGCGGCTTTTGGAGAAGTCGGATTACCTACCCCTCCTCCAGCCCCAGCCCTGCGCGAAGTTGAACCTGCAGAATCCCCCGAAGGTGGAGAAGCCGGTGAAGGAAGCGGAGGGGGAGAAGAGGATGAGAACTCCCTCTCTCTGGCAGCCATGGAAGCGGAGCTGGCCCCCAAGGTTTATCCGGTTTTTGAAGGCATCAAGAAAACCTATAAAAAACTGCAAAAAGCCCAACAGGAAAAAATTGAAGCCGGCAAGAACGCAACGCCCGCTATCCTGAAAAAATACGATCAGCTCAAAGCCGAGATGGTGGCTTTGATGAATGATGTTAAACTGCACAATGCGCGTATCGAACAATTGATTGAGCGGCTTTATAAAATGAACCGCGATCTTGTTTCTCTTGAGGGGAAAATGCTTCGTATGTCCATAGAGTGCGGGGTAAAACGCGAAGATTTCTTGGCTCATTACGAAGAAACTTTGCTCTCGGGCAAATGGCATGACAAAGTTAAAAAACTCACAGGCAAAGGCTGGGTCAAATTCGCTGAGAAATATAAAATCGAAGTGGACGCGCTGACAGGCCAAATTGAAGCGATTGCCGCTGAATCCGCCCTGCCCTTGATGGAATTCAAACGGATTGTCACAACGGTTCAAAAAGGTGACAAGGAATCCAATCGGGCTAAAAAGGAAATGGTTGAAGCCAACCTTCGCCTTGTGATTTCAATTGCCAAAAAATACACCAACCGTGGCCTGCAATTTCTTGATTTGATTCAAGAGGGCAATATCGGCCTGATGAAGGCCGTTGATAAATTCGAATATCGGCGCGGGTATAAATTTTCGACCTATGCAACATGGTGGATCCGGCAAGCTATTACCCGTTCCATCGCGGATCAGGCGCGGACTATCCGCATTCCCGTTCACATGATCGAAACCATCAACAAATTGGTTCGGACCAGTCGTCAGATGATGCACGAAATAGGACGTGAACCAACCCCCGAGGAATTGGCCGAACGGCTACATATGCCTCTCGACAAAGTCCGCAAGGTTCTCAAAATTGCTAAAGAACCTGTTTCGCTCGAAACGCCGATTGGGGACGAGGAAGACTCTTCGCTCGGTGATTTCATTGAGGACAAAAACGCCATTCTCCCCGTCGAGAGTGCCATTCAGTCAAACTTGCGCGAAACAACGACCCGCGTTCTGGCCACCCTCACCCCACGGGAAGAGCGGGTGTTGCGGATGCGCTTCGGAATTGGAATGAACACCGACCACACGCTTGAGGAAGTTGGGCAGCAGTTCAACGTGACGCGGGAGAGAATTCGCCAAATTGAGGCGAAAGCCCTGCGGAAACTGAAACACCCATCCCGCTCACGCAAGCTGCGGAGTTTCCTTGACACTTAAATATTGTTTTCAGGCCCCGTCCCTTCGTGGTATAGGGGGCTTGTTGCGCCTGTAGCTCAGCTGGTTAGAGCGGACCGCTCATAACGGTTTGGTCGGGGGTTCGAGTCCCTCCAGGCGCACCACTCATTACTTATACGTCATCTTGCCAACGTGTCTATCTGAGGTACTATATAAGGTATGAAGAAAGCCAATATCATCCTTGTTATGTTGACCGTGTCTGCGTTTGGTTTTTTGACAGCATGGACCCCTTGTATATTGACGTTTTGCAAAACTATCTCAATACCGGAGTGGTTAGAGGTGGTTTATTTTGCAACACCTATACCGTTCTTTGGAAATTTTCTGATCGCTGGTGTTTTTGTTCTCCCGATTTCTTTTCTATCTCAGGACTGGAAGGCTTGTGCTTGGGTAGGCACGGTATCCCCTGCCGTTATATCCCTTGTTAAATATATTCCTCAATTTGACCCAAAGTATGACTATTATAATCTATTGTTTGATTATATTTTTTCTCTCATTCCTATTTGCGTAACGCTTTCTTTTTTTATGTTAGTTCCAAAATTATCTAAGTTTACTTGGTTGTTGCTACTTAAGCACTTTCGCCCTGTCCCATCAAATTCAAAAGAATCTTAAATTTACGTTCCTGTCTAGGACCTACTGAGAAAAAAGCGTTAAGCTGCTTCTCCATCAATGCGTGGGCTGCATAAGATCGGCACATATCGAACATCACATTCAAAGGTTTTTATATCTCAGTTTCATCCGTAGAGCCATGATCGGAAGCGGAATACCCGCCCATAAACATTGACAGGTGAGATTGATGATCTTGTTTTTCTTTTAGATTCTGTGCATCACCAACGTCCTTACTATCCTGCAGCGTTTTATCAGTTTTTATTTTTTCGTCTTTCGTAATTTTTTGCCGAATAAGCGCGAACTCCATTGCGTCAGTCAGGCCGCTAAATTCGCCTCTAATCATGTTATCTGCTGCGCCAGATTGCATGACAAAGGCCGCCAAGTCATGTTCTTCTGATCCTTTCCCTGTGATGACAATGATGGGAATATCATCAGCCGCAATACCCATCTGGCGATATGCCTCTTTTGGAGTTTCTGTACCTTTTAATCCCAGATCAAGAATGACAATATCTGCCCGCAGCTTTTTGATATCAAGGTAGCCGATTCCTTCGGACAAGGTCGGGCACTGCCAGATATAGAATGAAATATTATCGTGACTTTCAACTCTGTACTTTATATTCACAACATCCGCTTCGTTATCACAAACGAGCAGGATTTTTATATTTTCTTGTTTGTTCATGCTTTTTCTCTCCTACGTTTTCAATAAAGCTCATGATATAAGAATTTCCGTCGAGCATGCGGTCGAGAAAGGCACTATAATCTGTGATGACGTCTAGTTGCTTTTCATCAAATTCTCTGTCCAGAAGCGGAATGAGATCGTAAAAATACGGCGTTTTTAGGTGGTATTGCTTGTGCATAATTCTGCCCCCTTCTTCAAAGGCACAAAGGAAGCAAGCCTTCCAGCTAGCCTCCTCCGTGCGTTTAGTTAGATTCCTCCGCCTTCAGATTGCATATCTGATCTGCTTTGTCTGCTTTCCTTCTGATTGCCTTCTGTCACCTCAGAATTTTTATTTCCAACGATGCCTAATTCCTCCTTCGGCAACCGACGGGCTGGGAGGATCTCAGTTTGCTTTTTATTTTTGTTAAACATGGCACTTTCCTTTGTTTTGGCGGTTGAGATTTTGGTATGATTAGAGCGTATTTCTGAAGGCATCATAAAGCGATGCGGAAAAGCGGCCAGAGTATAAAATTCTTGTAAGAACGATGGTGGTTAACTTTCAGGCACACAAAAAAACCGCCTAGCAGGGGAAGCTAGACGGTTTTTCACAGAGGTAAAATTTTAAAAACTAAGCGGCTTTTACTGTACCAGCACAACCACAGTCTTTTTCAATTTGCTCCAATTTTTTTTGAGCGTCTTCTTTGGAAACATTGTGCTTCTCTTGAAGTTTTACAAAAAACTGGTCACGCTTTTCATCATAAAGCTTGATGTCATCGTCGCTTAGTTTTGTGTAGGTTTCCTTGATTTTTTTGTGCATTTTTTCTGCATTATCTTTCGGGTTTTGATTCATATTCGGGTTTTTATTTTCCATGATGATCTCCTTGATCTTTTGGTTGACTTAAATCTGCAAACCGCAGACCCGTATGATGTTGTCGCAGGTGGGGCATAACAATGCGATG
>JAGOQV010000050.1:9029-11331 GCA_018063145.1 Alphaproteobacteria bacterium | reverse complement strand
ACAGGTGGGACAGAACAAGGAAGATTTTTGAGAGCTCTTAAAAATGGTTTTGTCATGACACCGGCATAAAACCAGATCGAACCTAATATAAAAAGATATATTTTTTAGAGGAAGTAATGGTAGTAGGAGGGGTGAATTAAGGGGATAACTCTTATCCCATATTCTATCCACAACCTTGTCACCTGTTTGCAAGACGGGATTCAAATCTTTTCGAGAACAACACCCATTTCTCAATTCCCCCCTTTTTAGTTGTTCACTGACTCTGGAACTAGATTTTAACAAACATTTTTTTTGGATAGTTTTGCCAAAGATACTATCCAGAACTTCTTACAAATTTTTTCCACAGGCCTCTCCCATACGCAACGTATCTGATTGAAATTAAAATACTCTGGGGATACACCTTGCCTTTTTGTTGCTATCTATAACATCTGAGGTTATTCTAACTCCCATGTTTCAAGATGCCTATGTTAAACTCGATCAACTCGAGACAGAAGCCCTTCTTTCCCGGATTGGTAAAAATCTGGAAGCGGGCGATTTTGTTCCAGCGAACACAGTTGTTATGTCGCGGCCCCTTTCCTTTTACCCGGGCCATATCTTTTACGATATTGCGGACCATACCCATATGCCAGCGCAAAGGCGTTTTGCCGTAGTTGGTGAAGAAAAAGAGGATGTTACGATCCTTGATTTTACCAATAACCCCATCTACGCCTTGAATGAATCCTGCCCGATCGACCTCACGGACGATAATGTTATGGACTATATCCGCTTTTTTTTCAGCTATGTACGAGGTCGCCACGGTCGTTTTCAAATTGTAGAAAGTGTGGATGATATCAATTGGCGGGAAGAACCTCCGCCTCCGGCACGCAAAGCTGTTGGAAAAATGATAGCTCCCATAACAACCTTAGAAACAGACGAAGAAGAAACACGGCATTTTTCTGCTCAAATGATCTTTCGTGACTCCCTGTTCCAATCAAACATCAGTGTTCAACCTAGCGGTTTGGTTAGACTCTCAAATGAACAATTGATGATCGAAGATATGCCTGTCATGGACGATACATTCGGACAATAAACGTTTTTTCAGAAAAACTATTGCCAATCAACGTTTTACTTGACTCAAAATCTGTTTTGATCCCAAATTAGCCTTGTTTTCAAACAAGCACCTTGGCAAACCAATTTTTTGGAGGACAGGCATGACTCGTTCTGAATTGATCCAACGTCTCGCTGACCGCAATCCGCACTTATTTTTGCGGGATATTGAGGGAATTGTTGATGCGCTATTTGGTGCAATGACCTTTGCTCTTGTTAAGGGAGACAGGGTAGAACTCCGTGGTTTTGGTACCTTCTCGGTCAAGGAACGCCAAGCCCGTACGGGCCGCAATCCGCGCACGGGCCAAACTGTTTCTGTCAGTGCCAAACAAATGCCTTTTTTCAAAACAGGTAAAGAGTTGCGTGAACGCCTTAACCTGCACAAAGATCAAAATTAGAAAGCTATGACCTTGGCAGACGCGTTGAAACTTCTAGTCACCGTCCCGTTTATTTTAATCTTGCTATGGATGTGCTTTGCCAATCGAGGGGAAGTCAGTCTTGTTTGGAACCCTCTGCAAGCCGCAGAAAACTTCCCGTTAGCGGTTATTTTAACTGGAGCAGTTTTCTTCGGATTTTTATGGGGAAGCCTCATTATGTGGATCAACGGACTTCCAGCAAGGCTGGAATCGCGGGCTCGTAAGCGGGAAATTGCAAGACTACAAAAAGAATTAACCGTTACTCCATCTCAACCACCTGTTTCTTAAGGAGATATTGCCGTGGTTTCTATTTTTTGTGCTGTTGATACCCCTGACCTAGAACAAGCAACCCGTCTCGCTGGATTGATGGCAGAAGCTGGTTGCGGCATAAAACTGGGATTAGAATTTTTCGTCTCTCACGGGCCAACAGGCCTTGCTCACATTCGAACTCACTATCCCCAACTTCCTGTTTTTCTGGATCTAAAATTCCATGATATTCCAAACACAGCCGCTCATGCGGCACGGGCCGCGACAAGCTTAGGTGTTACCTACATGACCTTGCACGCAAGTGGGGGTCTCGAAATGATGAAAATGACCAAAGCCGCAGTCGAAGAAGAAGCAATCAAACAAGGGATTCCAGCCCCGAAACTTTTGGCGGTCACAGTTTTAACATCGCTGGACGAAAAAGCTTTGTTGGATGTGGGCCAACAGGCCCCTGTTTCTGCTCAAGTCGAAAGACTGGCTCACTTGGCAAAAGAAGCAGGCCTTGCTGGTGTTGTTTGTTCTGCTCATGAAATTGC
>JAGOQV010000050.1:0-8929 GCA_018063145.1 Alphaproteobacteria bacterium | reverse complement strand
TATGTATTTTCTTTGAGAATTGTTCCCGCAAGATACAAAGACCCCGCAATCAAGACACGTCCAGAATTGGCAGGGAAGCGGCGCAAAATGTCGGAAAGGGCACCAGCCACGCTTTCAGCACAAAAAACCGAAGGGATAAATTCTTTAGCGGTGGTGGCCAAATCTTCGTTGGATAAACTCAAAACTTGCCTAGGAATGCTGACAGTATGAATACCCGCAATTTTAGGGGCAAGAGAAGTAATAAAATCGCGTGGGTCCTTGGTAGAAAGCATTCCTAAAATAAGATGCAAAGGTTTTCCGTCTTGCTTGGCCCAAAAATCGGCTTGCTCGCTTAAAACCTGCCCTCCTGTATCATTATGCCCTCCATCCAACCAGAGTTCCCAGCCATCGGGGAGCATATCTGCCAAAGGACCGTGGGTAAGGGGTTGAAGTCTTGCTGGCCACTTTGCTGAGACAAGTCCTTGGCAGAGAGAGGCTTCAGAAAGAGGTTTTGGCAAACAGTCTTGAATAGTTAAAAGAGCCATAGCCGCCGTGGCAGCATTGCGCACCTGATGCGCACCTAAAAGATTAGGTTTTGGAAGCTCAAAACTATTAAAACCCGTGTGCAGCAAAAAACTTTCTGGCAGAACGTCAAATGACCATTCATACCCATGCCGAAACAAAGGAGCATTTTGGCAGGCAGCTTCTTCGGCAAAGACATCCATCACACCAGCCTTCAAACCTTCTTTGGTTTGAGGTCCAACGATGCAGGGTGTTCCTTTTTTAATGATTCCGGCTTTCTCTCCGGCAATTTGGCAAAGATCATTCCCTAGAAACTTAACGTGGTCATGCGAAATGACTGAAATAACGCTGGCAAGGGCTGAAGGCAGAACATTGGTTGCGTCATACCGCCCCCCCATTCCAACCTCAATTAAAGCAACATCGGCAGGAGTTTTGGCAAAAGCCAGAAATCCGGCACTGGTCAGAATTTCAAAAGACGTCGTGGGCTGCCCCGCATTTACGCTTTCCGCATATTCGAGAAGGTCAATAAGAGCTGTTGTTTCTATTTCCTTTCCCTCAAGCACAAATCGTTCGTTAAGGCGTACCAAATGGGGGGAAGTCATGACGTGACAGGTAAGCCCTGCAGCCTCAAGCGTGGCCCGCAAGAAAGCGACAATAGACCCTTTGCCATTTGTTCCGGCGACATGAATACAAGGCGGAAGGTGGTTTTGTGGGTCTCCAAGGTCATGAAGCAGACGAAATGTCCGCCCCAACCCGGGGTCAATGGCTCTTGGGTAGTACGAAGAGAGTCGTTCCAGAAGAGTCTGGAGTTGTGGAGAAGGGTCGTAAATATCAGGAGTCAGCAAGTTACGCCCCAGAGCGTTTGCGAACACTTTTGACAGCAGGGCTATCTGTATTTGCAACCTTTAGTACGGATTTGGGAAGAGAAGCTCCAAAAACGCTGCGTCCCAACAAACCAGACGGCTTTTTCCCGTCAGGAGAAGAGGGTTTGGTCTGTGTCTCGGGACGATCTGGTCGGTCTGGCTTTTGTTTTCCTGCGCTTCGCCGCATCAGAAGATCAAGGAGGCGAGCAACGGTTTCTCGCAATTCTTGACGAGGAACAACCATATCAACCATCCCGTGATCCAGCAGGTATTCGGCTGTCTGAAATCCCGTTGGCAATTGCTCACGGATGGTTTCTTCGATAACACGTTTTCCAGCAAATCCAACCAAACAGCCAGGTTCGGCAAGCTGCAAATCACCCAGCATGGCAAAAGAGGCACTCACGCCACCCGTGGTTGGGTCGGTCAGCAAGACAATATAGGGAAGACCAGCTTCTTTAACCATCCGCACGGCGATAACTGTACGTGGCAATTGGACAAGAGAAACCATTCCTTCTTGCATCCGCGCTCCCCCCGAAGCTGGAATAGCAATCAAGGCCGCCCGTTTTTGCACAGCGGTTTCAGCCGCCCTCACCAACCCCTCACCAACGGCGGCACCCATAGAGCCGCCCATAAAGTCAAAGTTAAAGGCAGCAATCACAACAGGAAGGTCATCAATCGTTCCAAACGCAACAATAATCGCGTCTTTTTCACCTGTCTTGCTTTGCGCTTCGCGCAGGCGGTCGCTGTATTTTTTCTTGTCACGAAATTTCAGCGGGTCTTGGGGAACGGCAGGAACCGGAAGAACTTTATAAGCCCCCTCATCAAATAAGAGAGCCAGACGGTCTCTCACAGAAATTTTGAGATGGTATTGGCAATGAGGGCAGACGTTGAGGTTTTCCTCAAGAT
The DNA here is from genome assembly GCA_018063145.1 of Alphaproteobacteria bacterium. Taxonomy (GTDB): domain Bacteria; phylum Pseudomonadota; class Alphaproteobacteria; order Micavibrionales; family Micavibrionaceae; genus UBA1573. The sequence goes on along the minus strand of JAGOQV010000050.1, from coordinate 6,659 downwards.
CGCGGTTAAAGACCATTCCTTCGCAAGATGGACATTTGGTCCAAAGATTGTCCGGCACTTCCTTCTGCCCGACAATCGATCGGATTTTCGGGCGGATATAGTTAGACAGCCAGTTCATAGAAATACCAATCCTGTTCGAAATGTTTCTGGATGGGGGCACTATACCGGATATGCCCCCGTACCTGTCAAGGCCGCGGCGAAGCAGAGGCTAAAATGGCGGCATTTCGGGCGGCTAAATCAACCGGAGAAATTTCACCCCTTTCTATGTAAGGTTCTATTTTTGCCATTTCTTGGAATAACCTACGAAGAAATCCTCCATCCTGTAAACAATTATGGGATCCCAACCCTTGGGGATAAACCCCGATATGCATGGCCAAAACCTCTGGCCACCGCTGGGCAAGAGTCATTAAAAAACGAGGACCTGCCGTTGCACAACCAAATCCAAGAACTGAATTAACCTCAATGTTAGAGGCTTCAATCAGACTTCGTGTTTTTGTCACGTTCTGGCCAGTATGCTGTGAATCCGGTTCAACCAAGATAGCCTCAGCGGGGACATCAAACAAACGGAGATGTTCAGCGATTTCAATGGCTTCGGGTTGGCCTGACGGGCCATTTACTCCCCCTGTGGCAACCAATCGAGGAAAAAATCCGGCGTGATAAAACCTTGCTGCCGTTTCTGCCAGTTCGGGAATAAGCTTCGGATTGCCAAAGACCAGCCCAAGATCAGCTGGCCGAATGGCCGTTGTCGTAAAGGGAAACCCGCGTAATGCGTCAAAGGCAGAAGAGAGAGAAAAAGACGAGTTTTCCGTCATAGTTAGCCCCATTAATTTGTCAGAACGACGAACATTATGTTATTTAATGCCTTTTTGTCACGAAAATTTGTTTATAAAAAAATTTTCACGTATAATGAGCCTAATATTAACGTTTTAGAATAAAAACAAAACCCCGAGGGATATTTGGGCTATGGCGGCCAGCAACACTAAATATGTCATTCCAGAAGGGGCTCCGGTTTTGCCCAGTCTGGCCAGTGTATGCGAATGTGAATTTGTGGTGAAAGACGATGGACTAACCGCCGTGTTTTACTCCAAACCCCTCGCTGAGGAAATTGAATGGGTCGAATACGATGAAGATCTCGCCTTGCTCACTTTTGTCACATGGTCGGGAAAAGTGATGGGGCTGGGCATGAAAATCCATGAACCTTTTCGCGAAGACCTGAAAAAGGCTGAAGATATTATGTTGATTTACATGGAAGACGGGATAACCCCGCGCCAAATTGTGCCAGCGAAATTGGTTACCCGCTGCACCGGAATTTAAGGTTATTACAAAAAAGAAATAAATAAGAGGAGATGTGAAAATGGCTGAAGAAGGGATGCTGGATAAAGCAGGAAGGTTGGCAAAAGAAGCTGCGGAAAAGGCTAAATTAGCCGATGAATTGCGTCCCAAATTGGGATTAAGCTATCCAGAAATGGGTCAATTCATGACCAAAGCCAATGCAGCAAAATCGGGAGAAAGGATTCCCGCCCTTTATCAACAAAACAAAAATGGTTATGACGGGCTCTTGGCAGCATTGGGGCGGGCCTACAAAAAGGATGGGGACATTCTTGCCAAATTGGATGCGGAGATGGCAAATACCCCGGGACTAGAGGATCGTTTTTATAAAGCGATCAAAAGAGAACCCAACGCCTTCGCAGCCAAGCTGGAAAATTATAAATCGGGTGACTTGAAATCTTTTGTAGACCAAACGGAAACCTCTGCCCCTTCCCCTGCCGCACTGGTTGCAGGGGCTGCGACGGACATTACCGGCAGTCCTCCTGCTAAAACAGCAAAAAGAGCTTCTGCAGAACCTGCCGCGCCCTCCTCTGGACGGACTAAGAAGGGTGCTGCGGGCGCGAAAGTTGTCGGGGCTGCTGGTGTCGTGGCAGCGGCGGCCGTTGATGACGGAGACGCAGAAATGCGGGGCATAGCCATGGGAATTGAAGGCTTCGTTGGCGAGCAATTTCCCGAACTCTCTCCGCGAGCGGCGGGATTTAGAGAGACAGTTACCAAAGACCCTAAACTGCAACGGGCCATTGGAGCGCGGCTTGCCGCCGATCCGGCTTTTAAGCGCGAATTGATGTCGGCCATGAGTTCAAAAAATCCGATGGACCCAAAAATGAAAAACCAGATGCGCCCGTTTTTGGCGCAGGTTTTGGACAATCCAGCTGCTCTGGGAACAGAGGAAGGGTTTGCTGCTATTAAGCGGGACTATGGCCAGACCAAAAATGCTGTTGTGGGACAGCAAATGGGAGAAATCAAAACTTGGTTAAAGCAGAATCTGGGAATCAATCTTGACGGGGTCTTTGCGTGGTTCCAGCAAATGTTTGGCCAATTGGGGCATTTTTTCAACGGGTTTTCAAACGGCAGTTTCAAATCCATGCGCAATAGTGGCCACGGCATGATGGATTCCTTTAATATGTCGTGGAAAGAAGCCGGAGTCGGTGCGGACCTCGAATCGGCAAACTTGGCCGGTATTCGGGTTCTTCCTGTGACCAAGGGCGGGGCGTATTACCGCACGGAAGTCACCAAAGACCAAGAGGGCAAAGACGTTTCTCGCCGTGTCATGAATACGGTCGAGGTTCGGGATGTTACAGGAAAAGTTCACAATGTTCCGCTTTCTTATGGTCTAAACTCGACTCGCAGGAATGATGGGAACTATGAATTGACACTTGCCGCAAGGGTAGATGAAGCAGGCGTTGCAAAATCAATCACACAAATTGTGGTTTCGGGCGAAGAGGGGGCAAGATATTACAAAGCTCTCGATGCGCGCCTAAGGCAAGAAGGGGGAAATTTTGTAGATCAGAATTTTGCCGATGGGCGGACTCCTGCAGGAGGGAGAGCCATTATTGTACCGCCTCCGCGTCCTTCACCCTCACCCTCTGTGGAGAGGTTCGATCCGCAAACAGGGGCTTCCTTGGGGGTTGAAGATGTTACAAGGCGAGCTCGCCCCATTCCTCCTTCGGGACCCCAAGCCCCCGCGACAAACGATCCCGAGATGCATTTGCGGAATCAAGGTTAGTATAAAAACAGGGGGCTTCATGCCCCCTCTTTTTTCGGTAGAACTTTGAAGAATTCTGCCATTGTGTCTTCTGGTGTGATTTTAGAAATATCCTCTGCCTCCAGAGCCAGAACCCGCGGTCCTTGTGGGCCATGTTTTTGGATGGTGCTTTTCTGGCTGCAAAAAAACATGACAGTGGGACACCCCGTCACACAGATAATATGCATGGGCCCTGTGTCGTTTCCGATGGCGGCTTCGGCCCCACGAGCAAGGGCTGGCAAGTCTTCAAGCGCAGTTTTTCCAGTAAGGTTCAGAACATCTAGCCCCCGCGCAATCGCGGCATTGGCCTCCTCTTCGGCGGAGCTTCCGATTAAAACAGGGTGATATCCTTGGCGCAGCAATTTTGCAGCCAAAACGCGGTAATGTTCAATGGGCCACCTTTTCTCAGGGTGCTGAGGCGAGCTGCCGGCAACGAGAAGAACATAGGATTTCGGCAGACCAAAAACGGCAACTTCACAACGCATCCACGCCAAAGGATCAAGCTCAACATCTGTAATTCCGGCAAGAGCCAGTGTCTGGACATGACCGTGAAAAGCGTGACCTAAAACCCGCGCTGGATTGGTATTGCGGTGGGAGGCTCCTTTGGCTGCCCCCACCCATTCAGGCCGAGGAGAAAACAGCCGAAGGTAAAAACTGGTTCGATCATTGTTCTGCAAGTCATAAACTCTTGAAAATTGGCCACGATTTAAGCGCGAACGCAGACGGAGCCAGCCCAGAACGTCAAAAGCTTTTGGTTTTTCATCCACCCAAACATCATCAAAATAACCACATTCTTTCCCCAAGCGGGCAAAGGGTTTTGTTGTCAGCAAAGTGATATGGTCGCCCGCATGAGCGCGGCGAATAGCTGCCATTGGGCCAAGAGCATAGACGAAATCGCCAAGAGCCCCTAGTTTGATAACCAGCACATTCATTTTTTGGTCTTCTTCAAAATTTCGCGGTACACGTTTAGTGTCGCCTCGGTCATGTGGGCTTTGGTGTAGTAGGCGCGAACATGGGTCATAGCGTGAGCAGCCATAGCGATTTGTAAGTCTTCGCTTAGGCTCAGAGCAATCCGCAAGGCTTCGGCCAAGGTTGCGGCATCATTTGGGGGAACCAACCACCCTGTTTCATTGGGCAGAATAGTTTCGCAGGATCCGCCGATATTGGTGGCAATGGTAGGGCGGCCCATAGCTTGAGATTCAACAGCAATGCGACCAAACCCTTCTGGTTCAATTGATGCAGATACGACAACGGAAGCGAGTTGATAGGCCGAGGCCATGTCGTCACAATGAGGGGCAATGCGCACGCGCCCTTCAAGACCTTTGCTGCGGATCAATCCTTCCAATTCCTCGCGGTATTCGGTGCGGCCTTGATCGTCTCCTAACAAAACGCAGTATAATTCGGGGTAGTCGGTTAGAAGAGCCATAGCCTCAATCAAAACACCCTGACCTTTCCAGCGGGTCAACCGCCCGGGAAGAAGAATAATTTGTGCTCCATCTGGAATGCGCCATTCCTTCGTCAGCTTCATCATTCGTTCGGGGGAGACCAAGCGAGGCTCGAACTTTTCCATGGGAATACCGCGAGGAATGACCCGAATTTTTTTCTGGGAGAGTTTGTACTCTTTTTGCAGATAATCGCCAACGAACCAAGAATTGGCAATGACCAACTCTCCTTGGGAGATAACGGAATTGTAGAACCGTTTGAATTTATTATCCCGCACGTTATAGGGCGCATGGCAAGTGGTCATGAAATGCGCATTTGTCCCTTTGACGGCTTCAAGGCAACTCCAAGCCGGAGCGCGACTGCGCGCATGAACGATGTGGACATCGTGCTTGCGGATAAGAGCGCGAAGACGAAGAACGTTAAGGGCCATGACGAAAGGGTTTTTGCTATGAACAGGCAGTTGGATATGCTGCGCTCCACAGCGCAATATTTCGGGAACCCTCGGGCCTCCATTGGATACCACAATAGCCTTCATTCCAGCCTTAACCTGCGCTGCGGCGACATCCACAGCGGTTTGTTCGGCTCCCCCTGCGCCCAGATTGGGAATAACCTGCATAATGACTGGTTTTTTGCTCATTTTGATACGCTTCCACCTTGATTTTGCTTCTGTCCTTTAGCACAGTATGCGGCATGGATACAAACCCGAACATAAAAACACTTATCGACCCATCTCACCCCCCTTTGGCATATCAATTTCGGGACGGGCGAGACGATCTGCCCACGCTTGTTTTTTTGCATGGGTTTCGCTCAGACATGACGGGGGACAAAGCCCGTTTTCTTGACGAAGTATGTGTAAAGCGCGGGCAAAAATTTCTCCGGTTTGATTATTCTGGTCATGGGCAATCGGGAGGCGCATTTGAAGACGGGTCTATTGGAGCGTGGCTCGCCGATTCCTTGTCTCTTGTGGATAAAGTGACATCCGGTCCGCTGCTCCTTGTGGGTTCCTCAATGGGCGGATGGATTGGTCTTTTGGCGGCTCTTGCTCGCCCCGAAAGAATTTGCGGTTTTATTGGGGTTGCAGCAGCTCCAGATTTCACCCAGTGGATATGGGAACGAGAAATGACGGAAGAGCAAAGAAAGGAATGTCTAGAAAACGGAGAAATTGAACTCTCGACAGATTTTGGTCCGCCTCTGGTGCTTAAACCCCATTTTTTCGAAGACGGACGGAAAAACTCTCTTCTTGAGAAACCCATTCCCCTTTCTATTCCGGTAACTTTGTTACAGGGAAAAAAGGATGCAGATGTTCCTTGGCAGACGGCAGAGAGAATTACGCGGATTCTGCCTGCGGGATTGAGCGAAACCGTTTATATAGAGGACGGCGACCATCGCCTTTCCCGCCCCCAAGATCTGGAATGCTTAGAATCCGCAGTCTTAAGGATAGAAAAAAGACTCTCCTAACGGCGTTTATAAACAAACCCCTTGTTGGGGGCAGGTTTTCCGTTGGGGGTTCCCCCGCTATATTTGCGGACAAGACGTCCTATATAACCGAGAATGAGGCTCAACACCGCAAGGCTAGCCATAGAATAGAACAAAGGAATCGACAAAATTGGGGTAAAAATGATGTTGAAATTTTCGGGAGAGAGAGTCTCGACCACAGTTTTGTGCTCCTCTCCGGCGTAATGCTTGGTAATCCAGCCCAGAGCAGCAAAGGCAAATGGGTTGCCAGACGTTTGCCAGATGTAAATATCATGGCCAACAGCCAAGATCGCAAGCAAAGTAAAAAGAGAGGCAAAAAATTTTGAAACACCAGACATGACGGAATCCTTTATCTTGAACGGCAATTCTAGCAGATTTTTAGTTTCTGGGAAGATATTCTGCGAAAGGGCTTGAAGTTTTAGGTTTAGGGCGTTATTTTCCCGCATTCCAAGGTGCGGAGAGGTGGCCGAGCGGTTGATGGCACTCGCCTGGAAAGCGGGCATAGGGTCAAACCTATCGTGAGTTCGAATCTCATCCTCTCCGCCATTTTATACCACAGAACCCCCGCTAGGGGGTTTTGTGGTGTAAAACGATGATGGGTTGGGGTTCGTTTACGAACGACGTGAGTTTGACGACAAGCGTTTCTCAAGAAACGCGCAGGCGCGGC
>JAGOQV010000049.1 GCA_018063145.1 Alphaproteobacteria bacterium | reverse complement strand
GTGTCCGCAGCGTCATGATGCCCTCGGTTTTCACCTCTGCCAACAGCCTCGAAGATGCCGCTGATTGCGCCGCTAAATTGGGAATCCTTCACACTGTGACCCCCATCTCTTCTTTGGTTGAAAGTTTTACAACCCTTCTGCCTGACACCTCAGGCCTCGCCCATGAAAATTTGCAAGCTCGCTTGCGCGGACTAATCCTCATGTCTCAGGCCAATCAGAACGGATGGATGGTGCTAAGCACAGGCAACAAGTCGGAACTCTCTGTTGGATATGCAACGCTTTACGGAGATATGTGTGGTGGTTATAACGTTCTCAAAGACACTTACAAAACACAAGTTTATGCTTTGGCGCGTTGGAGAAACGACAAACAAAATCCGCTCATCAACGAGCGCATTTTAACCAAAGCTCCAACGGCAGAACTAAAACCAAACCAAACCGATCAAGACACACTCCCCCCTTACGACATCCTTGACCCTATTTTGATGGACCTTGTGGAAGGTGATATGTCGCCTCAAGCTCTCATTGACAGCGGACAGAGCCCCGATACGGTTCGTAAAGTCGTCCGTATGCTCACTGCCGCCGAGCATAAACGCCGCCAAGCGGCCCCGGGGCCAAAGGTCTCCTCACGAGCCTTTGGCCGTGAACGCCGTTATCCCATAACCAATGGGTTTTTCAGGTAAAATAAGGCAATTTTAGACCTTTAGACCTTGCACCCTCTCGCCTTCTGTACTACCTAACAGGCTATGTCCCGCAGTTCCGCCTATGATTATTCCCGCCCTTCTCTCCTTGGTCGCTTTATCAAGTGGTGCTTTGTGCTGGGCCTGTGGGGGGTTTTAGTCCTTGGCGCAATCCTCGCGTGGTATGCCCGTGAATTGCCAAACCTGATTGATAATCCTCATTTCGAGCGCAAAGCCTCCATCACCGTTTTGGCGAATGATGGCAGCGTCATTGGGCGATACGGAGACATTAAGGGAAATAGCCTTTCCATTCAGGAAATGCCCAAGAATCTGGTAAATGCAATTCTGGCCACCGAAGATCGCCGATTCTATTACCATTTTGGTATTGACCCGATTGGCTTGCTACGCGCTGTTATTGTGAACTTTACTCATAAAGGCCTTGTGCAGGGTGGATCAACCATCACCCAACAATTGGCCAAGAACCTTTTCCTTTCCCAAGAAAGAACTCTCAAGCGAAAAATCCAAGAAGCTCTTCTGGCCTTCTGGTTAGAGCATGAACTGACCAAGGATGAAATTCTCTCTGCCTATATGAACCGCGTTTACCTTGGTGCGGGAACCTATGGTGTGGAAGCCGCTGCCAAGGTTTACTTCCGCAAAAGTGTCAAGGAACTCACCCTTCACGAATGCGCCGTTCTGGCTGGATTACTCAAGGCCCCCTCGCGTTACTCCCCGATCACCAACCCGAAAGCCTCGAACCAACGTACAAAAGTTGTTTTATACGCCATGGTTGATGCCGGATTTATCAATGAGGACACCGCCAAGAAAGCCTCGCGGGGCAAGACAGTTCCCAAAGAGGATGGTCCAGAAGATCAAGCCAGCCGCTATTTTGCGGATTGGGTAGTTGATAGCCTCGAAGATCTGATTGGCACACCAACCGAAGACATTGTTGTTCAAACGACAATGGATCCCGAGATTCAGGAATCGGCAGCGCGTATCCTCAAGGAAACAGTCGAGAAAAACAAAGCTAAACTGCGCGTCTCGCAAGGGGCTTCGGTCGTTCTGCGCCCTGACGGAAGTATTGTCGCCCTTGTCGGCGGTGTGGATTACAGCAAGAGCCAGTACAACCGCGCCTCGCAAGGGCTACGCCAGCCCGGGTCCTCTTTCAAACCGATTGTTTATTTATCTGCAATTGAACATGGGGCCAACGAATATACGATGGTGGATGACTCCCCTCTGACCGAAGGACGCTACCGTCCCCAAAACTTCGGAAATAAATACTATGGCGAAGTTCCCCTGATTGAAGCTCTTACATGGTCGCTCAATACTGTTGCAGTCAAACTTGCCAAAGCGGTAGGAATAGACCAAGTGATTGGCGTAGCGCGGCGCATGGGCATCACAGCCGATCTTGAGCCGAACCTTGCCCTTGCTCTTGGAAGCAGTGAAGTTCCGATGTTAGAGATGGCACAGGTCTATGCGACAATCGCCAGCGGTGGACACGCTATTAAATCCTACGGCATCACCAAAGTTTACAGCGAGAAATCAAACAAGGTCCTCTACAAATTCGAGCCAGAACCCGCTCCACAAGTCTTTCGTAGCAGTGATATTCAAATTCTAGTCAATATGATGATGAGTGTTATTCAAAACGGGACCGGACAAGCTGCCAGATCAGCTTACTTCGTTGCAGGAAAAACTGGAACTTCGCAAGATTACCGTGATGCGTGGTTCGACGGATTCACGAATGACTACATTAGCGTGGTTTGGTTTGGCAATGACGATAACACTTCTATGAAATCAGTGACAGGCGGCAGTTTGCCAGCCCGTGCGTGGCGCGATATTATTTCCGCTGCAAAATCAGATCCAACCCCTTCCAAATATAAACTTGTCAAATCTTATGATGTGACCTCCGAATTTGGAGACTTGCTTGGACGTTTAGTCAGCGAGCCTTTCCCCTCTGATGCACCCCAGCCTACGAGCGGCGATGACTTTCCTCCCCAACCAAGATCATCCCCAGATTCTAACGACGATGATAATGTCGGATATGGCCGATTCAACGATTGAGCCTAAAATTTACGCCGGAGCAAAAAAATCTTCGGCCAGCGTTGGGTAATAACGGCGAAACCCTGCAAGCCGGTCTTCTCCGATCCGCCCCCAATGAGCTTGTAATTCTTTGATAGAAGCCGAGGCACTCCCTACTTCCCAGTCGTCGCGCATCAAGGCATTGTCAACAAAAGCGATATACTCCGCCGGAAAAGCCATGCGCGAAGCTCTCAAACCCAGATCAACCAAAGTCTTGGCAATCTCTCCGTCTGCTACGTCCATCATATCCGCAACATATTGAATAGCCGAGAGAACTTTGATTTCCATGCGGCTACTCGGAACGCAGCGCAAATGGCGCATAAACCTAGCGTACACATCCATTTCGTAACGCTCCTCCCGTGACAAGGGCGGCATAGGTAGAATGACTTTTTCAGTTTCTAATTTGTTATCGTTGGCTTTCATGGGACCCTCCATATTTCTTGATCCCAATCTTCCCGATTCCCGTTAAGAGACTCTTAAAAACCCCGTTTACAGAGGTCTAGAGGCCCATTTGTTTGTGGATAACTACCTTGGCACGGCAAGGCGGGCTATTTCATCAACACGTTCATTCTCGGCATGACCCGCATGGCCCTTGACCCAAATGAATTTTACGCTGTGTCGCTGCACTTGAGAATCGAGTTCCTGCCACAGATCTTGATTTTTTACGGGTTTCTTATCGGCAGTTTTCCAGCCTCTTGCTTTCCAAGCTGGCATCCATTGCTGAACTCCGTCCATCATATATTTGCTATCGGTATAAAGAATCACCGCACAAGGCCGCGTGAGAGCCTCTAAGGCCCGAATAGCGGCGGTTAATTCCATGCGGTTATTTGTTGTTTCTGCTTCGCCTCCGGAGAGTTCTTTTTCTTGCCCCTTGGCCCGCAGCAAAGCACCCCACCCCCCGGGCCCGGGATTCCCACTACACGCACCATCTGTAAAAATTTCAACAGGAGAGGATTCTGGCATGGCGATGGAATTCCAGTTTTTTGAGGTATTCAGAAGGATCTTTAGGGGTAACAAAAGCAGCCGGATCGTGAAAAACAAAATCGTGAAGACGAGAGACCAGAAAACGAAGAGCCGCGCCTCTTAGTAAAACATTAAAAGCCCCTCGTTCGTCGTCCGACATTTTGTACAATCGGCTATACCCATCCATCAAGGATTCCCAACGTTCTGTGACAAATTCGTGATGCTCATCAAAGCACCATGCGTTAACGGCAATGGCCAAATCATAAGCTAGAAATTCTGTTGCCGAGAAATAAAAATCTATCACACCTGAAACATGACCTTCCGTTATAAAAACATTATCAGGAAACAAATCGGCGTGAACCGCTCCTTTGGGAAGATTCTCTGGCCAATTGGATTCAATATAGGCAATCTCTCCTTGAATAACTTCCATGGCCTCTGGCGCACCTCGCTCTCCGATAGCAGCAACGCGGGTCTTCCATGCGTCAATCCCCATCGAATTTTTGCGCGTTTCATCAAAGGCCAATCCCGCAATATGAAGATGACCAAGAAGCGCCCCAAATTCACAGCAAAGCTCAGGTGTAATCTCCGCAGAAGAAACTCCATGCCCCGATAAAAACGGCATCAAAACCGCAATCTTTCCAGCCAATTTTCCTGTCAGATCCCCATCGCGCCGTACAATTGGATCGGGGCAGCTAACCCCGCAATCCGCGACATGAGCCATAAAATCAAGAAAGAAAGGAAGATCACGCGGATCAATCCGTGATTCAAAAATCGTCAAAACATAGCGGCCTTGCGTTGTTTCGATTCTGTAGTTTGTATTATCTATCCCTTGCAGAATTCCTTCCGCCAAAAGAAAACTTCCACAATCATAATTGGATAAAAACTCGCCAATTTGTTCATTCGAAAGCGGCGTATAAACAGCCATGGTCACGCCACCGAAGATTGGGGAGACTGAAGAACGCCGCATTCTTCCTCATCCCGCAAAATACGCGGAATGTTAAAGAGGATATTTTCTTTGACCAAAACATTTTCTTCAACCGTCACGTTGTATTTGGTGCGAAGCTCTGCGATGACTTCTTTAACCAGAATTTCCGGCGCAGAAGCCCCCGCCGTCAAACCCAAGGCAGAGACTGTGCCGATTTGGTCCCATGGAATATCCGCAGCCCCTTGAACCAAAAAGGCTGACGGGCATCCATAGTTTTTAGCCACTTCAACCAAGCGGTTTGAATTGGACGAATTGGGAGCCCCAATCACAAATAAAGCCCCGACCTTCGGCGCAATCTCTTTCACAGCCGCCTGCCGATTGGTTGTGGCATAACAAATATCGTCTTTTTGGGGGCCAATGATGGCGGGAAATTTTTTCTTGAGAGCTTCCACAATGCTGGCCGTATCATCCAAAGACAAAGTGGTCTGCGTGCAATAGGCTACGGATGTCCCTAAAGGAAGTTCAAGTTTCTCAACATCGGCGAGAGTTTCGACAAGACACACGGCCCCCAAAGGAAGCTGCCCCATTGTCCCGATAACCTCGGGATGTCCGGCATGCCCCACCAAAACAACCAAACGTCCTAGACGAAAATGCTGCTCGGCCTCATTGTGAACTTTGGTAACGAGGGGGCAGGTTGCATCAATAAAAAACATCTGACGGGCTCGCGCCATTTCAGGAACAGATTTTGCAACCCCATGAGCCGAAAAGATGACGGGCTGACCATCATCAGGAATCTCGGATAACTCCTCAACAAACACCGCACCTTTGGCCCGCAAGCCATCCACAACATATTTATTATGTACAATCTCGTGCCGGACATAAACCGGAGGGCCGTATTTTTCAATGGCCTTTTCAACAATTTGAATGGCCCGATCCACGCCAGCGCAAAAGCCCCTAGGCGCGGCAAGAACAATTTTCAAGTCTGGCTTGGCTGAATTTTCCATCATATCCACTTCATAGCAAATCGAAGGATTGCTTGCCATGAAATTTGTTTCGTTTATTCTCCCCCTTATTGCTTTATGGTGAGCATTGGAGTTTTTTATGGCCTCATTCCCTTTTCGTTTCGGTCTGCTGCTAGCGGCCCCGCTTTTAACCCTGACCTTGAGTGGCTGTGAGGGAGTTTCGTCCCTTGGGGAAAGCCTGTCTCAAATCAAGCTTCCCTCCCTTTCCTCCTCTACAAAACCCGAGGAAACACAAGAGCCTCCGGCAGGAGCGACAACCAAATCTTCTCTGGCACCGATTCTTGCAGAAGCCGGCCCAGAATGTCCGCAGGTTAAGGTTTTGGGGGATGTTTCCCGTCTGGCTCAATACGCGAATCCCGATAAACCTTCTCCGGCGGATCTTATCACCGAAACTTTCCTAAATAACATCACAGCAAGCTGCAAAATTGGTTCTAACTCGGTTACGCTGGACCTCACTCTTGATTTTGCCGGAAAACTCGGGCCTCAAGGCATAAAAGATACGGTGGTTGAAGCCAACTATTCTTACCCCTATTTCTTGACGGTCGTAGACCCTAGCGGTGCAATTATTGCCAAAGATGTTTTTGCCATTTCCTTGACCTACCGTAAGGGTGAAACCGAAACGACCAAACAAGACCAGTTGCGACAAACCATTCCCCTCCCTGCTGGAAGCAATGCCAACCAGTTTCAGGTTATTGCCGGATTCCAGTTAAGTGAGGAAGAATTACAGTATAATCGGCTTGCCTCCCCGGGTACGGCCCCATGACGTCTTTTTCATTTGATGATTTTTGGTTAGCCGAAACCAAGTTTCACCAAGAGGTCGCCGAGAAAACTTTTGCCAAACTTGGTCCACTTTTGTCTGCATGGGTTACAGAATCTGCCAAAGTTATAAAAAATGGTGGAAAAATCCTTTTTTGTGGAAATGGAGGAAGTGCCGCCGATGCTCAACATATCGCAGCCGAACTTTCCATCAAACTCTGTGAGCCCCGTAAAGCCATTCCGGCCCTTTGCCTCAGCCTTGATCCATCGGCCTTAACAGCTTGCGCGAACGACTTCGGATACGAGTCTGTTTTTGCTCGACAAATTGAGGCCCTAGGCAAAGAGGGGGATCTACTCGTAGGCTTAAGCACCTCTGGCAAAAGCCCCAATATTATAAAGGCTGTAGAAACAGCTCGCTCTATTGGCATAAAAACTGTCAGCCTGACCGGAGAGGATGGCGGACCGCTTGCCCCCTTATGTGATATAGCTATCAAAATCCCCTGCGCGACCTCGACCGCCCGCATTCAAGAAATGCACATCACGATGGGCCATATTTTCTGTGGGGCCCTTGAGCGCGAGTTGGGCCTCGTTTAGCTGTAAATTTTCCCCGTGAGTTATTTGTTTTTTCGGCTTGAGAAACATTGCCACCTGACTTACACTCTTGGGACTCTGGATAGATGACATAAAAACATGACTGACGCACTCACTGCAATTGATAAGATGAGCTTCGAAGCGGCTTTGGCTGAACTGGAAGCGATTGTCCGTGACCTTGAGACCGGAAAAACCAGCTTGGAAAAATCTATTTCTTCGTATGAGCGAGGTGTCGCACTCAAAACCCATTGCGAAACCAAACTTCTCGAAGCTCAATCCAAAATCGAAAAAATAATTGTAACACCCGATGGCCGAACGACAACCGCGCCACTGGATAACGACTGATCCACCAGTAAGGAGAATTTGCCTATGGCCCCGTCACCACGCGAGTCCAGCCCTGAACTGAAAGAAGCTCTTGAAGAAACCGTCCAAATGGTTGAGAGAGCTATTTCACGGCTTATTCCCGAAACTGATCTGGCGGAAGCCAAACTTTACGATGCCATGCGCTACGGAACTTTGGCGGGCGGAAAACGTTTGCGGCCCTTCATGGTCATGCAATCGGCCAAGTTGTTCAACGTGGACCCTGCCCGCGCCAAACGCGTCGCTGCTGCGATTGAGATGGTTCATACTTACTCCCTTATGCACGATGATTTGCCCGCAATGGACAATTCGGACCTGCGGCGCGGCAAGCCTACTGTTCACCGCGTCTATGACGAAGCCACCGCCATCTTGGCTGGTGATGGGTTGTTGACCATGGCGTTTCAGGTTCTATCCGAGCCAGAAACCCACGAAGACCCTTATGTACGCTGCGCCCTTATTGCAGCCTTGGCTGATGCAGCCGGACATCAGGGAATGGTCGGCGGACAAATGCTTGATTTGATTGGTGAGAATGCCAAGTTTGATTTGGGTACGATCAGCCGCTTACAGCGCATGAAAACTGGAAAACTCATGGCCTTTTCCTGCGAAGCTGGAGCCATTCTTGGCAAGGCTGGTGACTCTTATCGCCGTGCTTTGACGTCGTTTGCGTACGACCTTGGTCTCGCGTTTCAAGTGACCGATGATATTCTGGACGTCGAGTCCGATTCCCATACGACAGGCAAACCTGCCAATCAGGATGAAAAAGCAGGAAAATCAACTTTCGTGTCCACGATGGGGAAAGAACAAGCGCGTCAACGTGCCGAAATGCTGGTTGAGCAAGCAATTCGCCATCTGTTCGTCTTTCAAGGACGGGCAAAAATGTTCGAGGAACTGGCCTATTACGTCCTGAAAAGAAGGGCCTAAGTTTTTCCAGACCATTGAGAATAAAAGAGGGAAAGGGAAACCACCATGAAAACGAATTTAACTCTGGCAACGTCCTCTCCCGAAAAAAGCAAAACACCCCTGCTTGACCGCGTGGCTTTTCCCGAAGATTTGCGTCACTTTGGCGACGATCAATTGAAGCGCCTTGCTGATGAACTGCGCAGTACAACAATTGATGTTGTCTCAAAAATTGGTGGTCATTTAGGGGCAAGCCTTGGCGTTGTCGAACTGACCGTAGCCCTTCACGCCGTGTTCAATACACCAGAAGACCGTTTAATCTGGGATGTTGGCCATCAAGCCTATCCTCATAAAGTTTTGACAGGTCGCCGCGATCAAATTCACACACTGCGTCAAGGAGGCGGGCTTTCCGGCTTCACCAAGCGCAGTGAAAGTATATACGACCCTTTCGGAGCGGCCCACAGTTCCACGTCTATTTCCGCTGGACTTGGCATGGCGGTTGCGCGTGACCTCTTGGGAAAAGACAATCATGTTGTTGCCGTGATTGGCGATGGATCTATTTCGGCAGGAATGGCTTATGAAGCCATGAACAACGCTGGAGCCATCAAGAGTCGCATGATTGTTATCCTCAATGACAATGAAATGTCCATCTCTCCACCTGTTGGCGCGATGAGCAAGTATCTCTCGCGGTTGGTTTCATCAGAGGGGTATAATGATGCACGAAAAATTGCCAAAACAGTGTCAGATTTTCTGCCTCTTCCCCTGCGTCATGCGGCAAAACGTGCCGAAGAAACCGCCCGCGCAGCCCTTGGCGGCGGAACCTTGTTCGAAGAATTGGGGTTTTACTATATTGGCCCGATAGACGGTCATAATCTTGACCATCTTTTGCCTGTGCTACGCAACCTCAAAAATTCTCCTCATGAAGGACCTGTTCTGCTTCATGTCGTCACGAAAAAGGGGAAAGGCTATGCTCCGGCGGAAAACGCCCCCGACAAAATGCACGGCGTAGCCAAGTTCGATGTCGTAACCGGCGCACAGAGCAAAGCAAAATCAAACGCCCCTAGCTATACCAAAGTTTTTGCTCACTCTCTTATCAAGGAGGCAGAGAAAGACTCCCGCATTGTGGCGATTACTGCTGCCATGCCGACCGGAACCGGACTTGATCTTTTTGAGGAAGTTTTTCCCTCGCGCTTTTTTGATGTGGGGATTGCCGAACAACACGCAGTCACCTTTGCCGCAGGTCTGGCCACTGAAGGGCTCAAACCTTTTGTAGCCATTTATTCGACCTTCCTGCAACGCGCCTACGACCAAATTATGCATGATGTTTCTCTTCAATCTCTTCCGGTTCGCTTTGCCCTTGATCGGGCCGGATTGGTTGGGGCCGATGGAGCCACACACGCGGGTACATTTGACATTGCCTATCTTGGCTGCCTTCCCAATATGGTTCTAATGGCCGCAGGTGACGAAGCAGAACTGGTCCACATGGTTGCAACAGCAGCTTCCTACGATTGCGGCCCGATTGCTCTGCGCTACCCTCGCGGAGAGGGAGTAGGCGTTGATATGCCAGAATTTGGCAAACCTCTTAAAATCGGCAAAGGCCGTATTTTGAAAGAAGGGAATGATGTCGCTTTGCTTTCTTACGGAACACGGCTTGGCGAATGTCTCAAAGCCTCAGAACTCCTCGAAGAAAAAGGTGTCTCGGTCACTGTGGCCGATGCCAGATTTGCCAAGCCTCTTGATAAGGATCTGGTAACACAACTTGCCAAACACCACAAAACACTTCTAACTGTTGAGGAAGGTTCAATGGGAGGGTTCGGCGCGTATGTTCTGCATCACCTCTCGGAAACTGGACTCCTTGATACTGGTTTGAAAATTCGGACACTCCACTTGCCCGATATGTATCAAGACCATGACAGCCCCGACAAACAATACGAAGCGGCAGGCCTCACCGCAAAAAAAATCGCGAACAAGGCTCTACTTACAATCTGATTTTTGTAGGCTCGTACACTAGGCGCGGAGAGTTGATCTCCAGCATCATCGGCGATAGGAAAGAGATTGCCTTACGAAGAGCTATGCCAAGGGGTGTTTGTTTAACTGAACTTTGTTCAAGCAGCGCGTAAAAAACATCCATTGGCGAGTTCTTCTTTTGTAGCGAGATAATCGTCAAATCATGACGATCTTTCCCTCCGTATGTACGAGAAATATCATCCAGAACAACATCAAGCCCACCAATTTCATCCACTAGGCCAACTTTTTTTGCCTGTCTTCCGGTCCAAACGCGGCCTTTGGCCACCTCCTCAACTTTTTGTGGAGACATTTTGCGACCGGAGGCAACATGGGAAATGAAGTGGCCATAGACGTTGTCAAGTGAGGCTTCGAATTGCTGCTGGGCAACCGGACTAAACGGTTTGGTAAAAGACCACATCCCTGCGTTCTCCCCATAGGAAACACCGTCCCATGTCACATTGAACTTTTGCATGAGTCCGCTGGCATCGACCTTACCGCCAACCACGCCGATAGAGCCCGTCAAGGTGCTGCCGAGTGCGTAAATTTTCTGCGCCGGAGAGGCAATCCAATACCCACCAGAGGCGGCAGAAGCCCCCATCGAGACCCAGATTGTTTTCTTTTTAACTTGCTGAGCCCAAACGATAGACCTGTAAATTGTTTCCGAAGCCGTCGGACTTCCGCCCGGGCTATTGATACGAATGATGATACTACGGACATCATCTTCCTCAGCTGCTTGACGAATAATATCGGCGATTTGCTTGGCTCCAGCCACACCTTCGCCCATATCATAGGGGGTTTCACTTCCGGAATCGTCTTCAATCACCCCTTCGATATAGATCAACGCGACAGTCGGTGACTTTTTGTCAGATGAGAGAATTTTTTGTTCCAGCTTGGTCAAACTTTGAGCCGTCCAGTATTGATCGACAGGAACTTCTTCAGCCCCTTTGACGATTTTATTTTCAATCTCGCTCACGAAAACATCTTCATAATCAACACGGTCAACCAATCCCGCTTTTAAGGCTGGCTGATCCGTAATGAGACCCAAATCCATCAGAGAGCGGAAATTTCCAGACACTTTCTTGCGATCTCTGACAACTTCTTCAACGACTTGATCCCCCATATCTCCAATGAGTTCAGTCATCATCCGCTTGCTTGGCTCGCTCATTTCAGATGACGTCAGATGTTCCATCGCCGTTTTGTATTCCTTGCGCTGGAAAAATTCAGGCTGGACTCCGTACTCATCCATCACTTTGCGGAAGAAGGGCATTTCGGCACTAATTCCTCCAATTGAAACCACTCCAACTGGCTGCATCCATATCTGGTCAAAAGCCGAAGCCAGATAATACATTCCCAGACCAGTTCCTCCTTCGCCATAGGAAGAGGCATAAACAAAACTTGGTTTGCCGCTCGCCCGAAAGCGCAAAACAGCCGCCCGAATTTCCTGAAGCTGCGTCAACTCATAGCCAGTGCTGGTGAGATAAAAGGTTATGGCTTTAACTTTGCTGTCACTGGCAGCCGCGTCAATTGCGTCCACCATGTCTCTTAGAGTCATGATATTTTCTCCCAACCCTAAGCGGGAAAGATACTG
>JAGOQV010000116.1 GCA_018063145.1 Alphaproteobacteria bacterium | reverse complement strand
TTTCACAAGTTTGAAAAAGGGATTCTCTGGCTGGAAATGCAAGGGGCTTGTTCGGGGTGTCCGAGTTCCACGATGACTCTCAAAATGGGCATAGAAAATATGATGCGCCACTATATTCCCGAAGTTTTGGAAGTTCGGGCTGTTATGGATGACTGATTTCTGGTGGGGGCAGAACCATTTGATCGGGGATACTGAATAAAAATCCAAGCCAACGCCAACGGGGCTCATCGCTGCCCTCCAGAGAGGGGCCGAGCAGGGTGCAGTTCATGCGTCCCTTATTATCTTCAAACCCTTTGGGAAAGCGAATTTCAAATCTATTTTTTCCAAGATGAGATGTTTGCAATTTTCCGAGGCCTGAGGCAAAGCAGCTGATTCCTCCCATGTCTTCGGGGGTTAACTGGCTGGTGATCGTAAACCCTGGGGTGGGCGGATTTTGACTAATTTGTGTCGTGTGAGGCTCCATGTCTTTGGCAGGGAGAGGCAAGGCCAGCGATGTCATGCGAAAGCGGTCAATATCTCCGAACTCATCAGTTATAGTAAAACGGGGAAGAGCAAAGAGATTGGATGCTGGGGAAACCACCCCCGACGTTTGTCCAAAAGCGGCCTTAAAACCAGCTCTTGAAACAATCGCGGTCAAAGAGGGCGATGTTTCGCCATAGGGATAGGAGAAAAACTCGGGCTCTTGTCCTAACTCTTCACGAAACCGTGCTTTGGCCCGATTTAAGTCTGATAAAACATCGGCCTCGGGGAGTTCCACAATATGGCCATAGGTATAAGAGGTGAGGGCAAGCGTTACCGAAGACTCTTTCTTGAGAGAGCGAATGGCATCCCAACCAATTCCACTGCCAGATTTTGTGTTATCATCTAACTTCCCGGGGGAAAGAAATAAGGTGAAGGGGATATTGTTTTCTAACAAAAGCGGAACAGCGTTGCTCAGAACCGTATCGTTCACATTGTCAAATGTTAAGGCAATGGTGCGGGGAGGGAGAACATCTCGCGTTGCTTGAGAGTTGATAATAACCGGAAGAGTCGTTGCATTATACCCCCCCGTTTTGATTTCGTGAATTTGGGACTCGAAGGCTTCAAGACTTAGGGTGGGAATATCCCGATCATCATCTTCTCCTACGTTGAAATAGGAGTACACCACAGCGGCTGTTCTATCCTCTGGCAAGGCGGTCGCGGCTTGCGCAGATTCAAAACCGCTACAGGGCATAAAACCCAAAGTCAGGGCCAAAAGAAGAAACGTGTTGCGGAACATGATAGCTGGACTATAACTGCCCTGAGTTTAGGAAACAACAACTATAACAGGAAAAGTCTTTCAATATCAGTAGGTTCTTGCTATTTTACGACAATAACCTTTTGGGGCTGGGATACAAGGACGGGCGGGCTTTTTTATGATTATTCTGGCTTTTGATACGGCTGTAACGGGTTGTTCGGTGGCGTGTTTGGACACTGAAACGGGGGCCTGTTCCCTTCGTTCCGTCATGACGGAGAGAGGGCAGGCCGAAATGCTTTTGCCTCTGATCCAAGATGTGGTGACAGAATCTGGATTTCAGATGACCGATATAGATCGTATCGCTGTGACACAAGGACCCGGTTCCTTTACCGGAGTTCGGATTGGTCTTGCGGCAGCTCGCACACTTGGCCTTGCTCTGGATTGTCCGGTGATCGGATTTTCAACGCTCCATATTCTAGCGAAAGAAGCAGATTCTGCTCCATCCATTCTTGCTCTCATTGATACCAAGCGGAACGATTTTTACGGGCAGAGTTTCGACGAAGAAGGTGTGCCGTTTGAGCTGGCGCGGATATGGACCAAAGAGGAAGCAGATGATTTCGATGGGCAGGTCATTTGGGGGGGGATGCCTGATGTGGTTTTGATGGCGGGGCTTGCTGCAATGGGGGGTGTTGAAAAAAAAGGCTTTTGTTGTGAAAAAGCTCCCCAGCCGATTTACTTGAGGGATGCCGAGGTTAGCCAGCCAAAAAACAAGGAGGCGCGGCTTTTAATTGATAATACTGCTTGACATCTAAGATAAACAGGTGTAGGAATATAATCATACAGGCCAGTAATCCGTCTTATGCGCCGCCCCTTTCAGGGCGGCTTTTTGTTGTCAATTTTTCTACGGAGGTTTCTATGTTGATGCTCTTGGGGCGCGGACTGAATGCAGTCTTGTCTGTTCTCAACTTTCTCTTTCTCTCGGCGGATGATGCCCAAACGGGTCAGTACGCTTTTGACGATGCTCTCTCAACTTCTTACACACTCAAGGATTAAAACACATGGCAAATCGTACTCTTCGCACGCAGCGCATTGCAAAACCTGCCGTAAGACTTTCGTCTGGTGACTTATTTTTAACGCGCCAAGGCGCAGATACAGAAGATGCTGTGGCTCTCATGTCGGATCTTGGCGCGTATATGGCTCCTCATCCACGCTATCACTTTCACGGTTATGCGGGAGATCAGATTACAGGGGATAGTAAATTTTTTGACCGTACAGCTCTTGGAAATCATGGAGTGCGCGGGGCGAATTTATCCGAAGCGCAGATGTTTGCCAATGCGGGATATATGTCCACAATTGACCCTGTGGGCGGCGCAACAGATAGTGTCATTCGTCTTCCAAACCTGAATTTTGATTTTCTCGGTGGTGAGAAAATGATTGCTTATTGGCTCGGGAAGGTCACGCCAGAAGGGACGGATCAACCTGTGTTTGGTGATGGGGGATCGGCGACTTACCCGGGCTTTCGCGCTATTTGCAAAACGACTGGAAAGCTTCAAATCGCGCTCTATGATTCCGATTCGGATACGGCGTTTTCTGGAACAACAGTTAATACGGTTTTTGATGGAACCCTTCATAGTTTTGCTTTTGTCTTTGATGGGCAGGCAAAAAAATATGGTTTCTGGACCGATGAAATCTACGACACTGGTTTGGGTGGAGTGTATGCAACGCTAACCAGCGGTTCTATTGACTGCCGAAACTCTAATACTCTCAATATCGGACAAGCTTCTCCAGCTTCGGCAGCGTCAACCTTTGGGATTGCCACACAAACACGGGCTTTGGCCATTCTTCGCCTCTCGGCGACGGATGCAATGCCGAGTGTCGCCACGCTTACAAATGTTTTCAAACAGCTTCGGGCTAATCCTTCGAAACCAATTTTAGGAGGCGCGTTTTAATGGCTCTGCAAGTTGATCTTCCTCTAACCAGCACGTTTGTTGGGACGCAGCAGCT
>JAGOQV010000115.1 GCA_018063145.1 Alphaproteobacteria bacterium | reverse complement strand
GGAACGTACATCAGGGTACTTGAGCAACGGAAGCGCAGGAAACCACCATTTGCAGTCCATAGGTGGAAACTTTATGAATGGACACTAAGCTGAAAGCTTGAATTTCCCCTGCTCATGCAAGGAAGCGATTTCAGCAATCTCCATCCGGTAACCTATGCCAGGTTCGGTCATAATCAAGACTGGGATGGACGGGTCTTTTTCAATTTTCTCCCGTATCTGCCCGACGAAAACGCGTAAATACTGCGTATCCTCGGCGTGAGCATCTCCCCAGACTTGTTTCAGAATTTCACGATGAGGCAACATCTTGCCGCGGTGGGTGATAAAATAGCGTAGAAGATTATATTCCTTAGGCGTGAAGGCCAGAATCTCGTTATTAAGAAACACCTCATGGCGCACCAGATCCATTCGCAAGGGGCCGTTGACCAGCTCCGGCTCGCCGGTTTCCTGCACTGCCGCCGAGCGCAGGGCAGCATTGATACGCGCCTTGAGAACATCGGCATTGAAGGGTTTGAAAACGTAATCGCTGGCCCCCTCATTCAAACAGGAAATGATGGACTTGTTGGCCGTATCGACCGAGATAATAATAATTGGCACTTCCGTCCATTCGCGTAACTTCCGGATGAGGTCCACGCCGTTCATATCGGGAAGGTCGGGATCAAGCAGAACCAAATCAGGGTGAACGGATACGCATAGCTGAAGTGCTTGCCTGCCTGTTGTACAATCCACAAGTTGAAATTCCACCTCGTCCAGAAAAAGAGAAAGCATCTTCTGGCTTGTCTTATCGCTGTCTGCGATGAGCAGCACGTTTTTCTTTTTTGCCATGGCAATCCGAACCTGCACCGATTCTATATACGGCACGCTGAGAAATTTTAATTTTTTGGGACCCTTCCTTTCTAACACAGGGGTTCGATATTAACCACTTTAATTCACTCAAGCTCTTGCCAAACCAAGAGACTGTTTAAGGGTTTCCGCGCGGCCAGAGAAACGCGCCTCACTATTCTGGAAACTATAAACGAGAAAAGTCAACTTCTTTTCCTTCTTGGAGGGTTACTCGGATTTCACAGCACTATAGTTACGTGAATATATCTCGATGGGATCAAGTGAAGTTTGATCCAACAATCCGGCCTTTTCAGTCACTTTCCCACCATTTTGGCACGACGATACCCCGCGTTTAGTCCCACGGTGTTCTGGCTTATTTTTCCATATTAAGATGATTTTCCATCAATGCGCGGGCCCCATAAGATCGGCACATAGAAAACTGCGTATAAGAAAAAACAAACCGACCATAAAAACGCAGACCCAAAAATCCACAAAACAGAAAACTCTGTGGCCAAAAGCGGACCAAAGACGCGCAAGAATCCAGCCCCTTGCATCAGGAAAAAACTCACCTTTACCACTTTTTGAGCAATGATCGGTCTGCCTGTATGCCCTAGGGCCACGCGGCACATCATCCCCAGCGTCATCGAACCAATGGACCCGACTGTTAAGGCATGAATGGCAGGGGAGAACGCGATCCACCCGAACCCTGCCAACCCGAGAAGAAACAACCCCACAATAAGCCATGCAAAGCCCGCATGAAGAATCCAAAGCATAGGCTGCTTGAGTATCATAACTGTATGATAATGACGAAATCTGATGGCATGAATCGCCGAGGAAAGAAGAGCCATTCCGCCGAACATAGGGGACAGAGGGCCAAAAACCAAAAGACACGCCCCTACCCCCAGCAACGACACCAAAGCAAGAATGTCTGCTATCGGTTGGTCTTTTTGAGAAACCTTGTGCCCCGCTTGCCTCAGAGCGGATATTGTAAAGGATGGAATAATCCGCCCCCCCATGAGAGAGATCATCGCGCCAATCATCAACAACGCCACATAAAGGAACTCTCGTTCTTCGGTCAATAAAAAAGCAAGATCACTAAAAAACAGAACTCCCAAAATCCCCAGAAAAATAAAATTCCGTTTGTTCCAACTTTTAATCAAGGGAATAGCCAGCATCAAGGCCAGTGCCGGAGTAAAGACCGTTGCCCCCATAATCACCACCACGCGCGGCAATCCGAGCTCAACATTCATTAAAACGCGACCCAAAACCCAGATGAGGACCAATGCCAATAACTTGATTTGGCGAACCGGTTCTCCCCCTGTCCAGTTGGGAACCGCGGTTAGCAAAAACCCCGCAACAATCGCCAAGGCAAAACCATAGATCATCTCGTGCGCGTGCCATGAGACAGGATCCGAAAAAACCACAGGAACCACAATATATCCGGAGTATGCCGCCGCCCAGATGAGGATACTCACAGCACTATAGACCGCCCCAAGCAAAAAGAACGGGCGAAAGCCTCGGCCCAAAACCGGAGCGTTCAAAATATCCATTACAAGAATCCTGTCTCAATTTCTATTGTACCAGCGGCTGGTCCGCAGCCTTCATCCGGAATCCGCTGATTTTCGCTCTTCCTGCCAAAAGCTGCAAGTACTGGTTAAAAGCACTCTGCCAACTTCTATCTTTTAGATAGGCTGCAATCGGCTCTCTCACCATGTCAAACGTCATTTGTTGACCTTCGGCGCGTTTATGAACTTTGATAATGTGATAACCAACCTCGCTAGCCACAGGAGAGGACGATATTTCCCCCTCCTTCATTTGAAACAACGATTTTTCAAACTGTGGCAAGGTCTGTCCTCGGCTGATCTGCCCTAAATGACCACCACATTCCCTAGAAGAGCAGGCGGATTCTTCTTCGGCTATTTTTGCAAAGCGTTCCGGAGAAAGTGCGAGAATTTCAAGAGTCTTCTCAGCTCTCTGCTGCGCCTCCAGAAACAAATCTTTATCCTCCGGTGGCGCGAGATAAAGAATATGTGAGACCTCGAAAAGAGGAGAGGAAACAAATTTTATAAGGTTGTTCTGATAGTAGCGAAGACATTCTTCCTCACTTGGATCTGGAACGCTAACCTCTGCCTCAAGAAGAAGTTCAATCAACTCGTCCTCATTCGGTGACAAAGCCGGAGAGCCTGCCCCGACACCGATTTCTGCGGCACGTTGCAATAACAACTCACGAATAACGAGAGCCTTCATCGCCGCATAACGTGCGTCCTCTAACGTCGCGGCGGGATGGTATTGAACCTCAAAATTTATCTGCTCCGGCGAAATCTTGACACCGTTCACAACAATACCCGGGGCAAGCGAAACCACAGCTAAACCGACCGTTTGCGAACAATTTGATAAGGACGCCCGAGAAACCCAA
>JAGOQV010000048.1 GCA_018063145.1 Alphaproteobacteria bacterium | reverse complement strand
CCTAGGACTTTTGCAACAGGCCCATTAAGATTTTTCAAACTGCTGAGTTTTTAGACTAAAAATCTTTTTTCAGGTGGTCGATCAGGACATCAACTTTTCCGCCGCCGCGCTGAATGACCGAAGAAAAGTCAGACCGCTGCGTGACGCCCATGCTCACTCCGGCGACAAGAACATCAACAATTTTGTAAGCCCCGTTCTTTTTGCGAACGCGCCAGTCAACTTGAACATTGGTCCCGCCATCAGAGGGGACAATGTAAGAGGTTACAAGTGTGTCGTTGTTTCCGATGGAACGAAAAGTCCGTGCTTCAAATTTTTGGCCTTTGTAATCGTTGAAGCGGTTGGCATACACCTCTACCACCATCTTACGAAAGAGAGCCTGATATTCTTTTTGTTCTGTGGGGCTGGCTGCGTTCCAGTATCTTCCCAAAGCAAAGCGGCCAATGGTTTCAAGATCGAAGCTATTATCGAGCAACCGTTTGAACTCTTTTTTCTTTTGTTCGTGGCTGCTTGAGGGATTGGAAAGAAAAGTAAGCCCTTTTTCGGCTGTTGATTTCACAAAATCAAGGGCACCTTGCCCGAGTGCATCTGGCTGGGCGGCCACGTTGAGCACGTTGGGAGATTGCCCAGCTTTGGCTGCGCCTGAAAAGCCGACCGGCCCCATCAACAAAACTGTTCCTGACAAAAGGGCCGATAATAATTTTTTCGAAGCGGGTGACGTCGCCATAAACAGGTATCCTTCTGAGAGTCGTTTTCAGTAACAATAGGTAGGACATTTAATTAGCGGAGAATCTCTGCGCTGAAAAGGGGGAAAACAAAGAAAAAGGGGCTGTATAGCCCCTTTGATCCATTTTTAAGTCATTACGGCATATCAGGTAAGTCGCCGCCCCCGCTGCCGTCCTGATTCGCAATTTCGGCTGTGCGGCGTTGGCCGTAAGCACTTCGAACGGCTGCGTAGTAATCAATTGAGTTCTTTTTGAGGTCTGCCAAGACGTCAAGCAATTCTTCGCGTTTATCGACTGTGGCCACGGCTACTTTCCCGATATACCATTCCTCGCGGTCTGTATTGGTTAGCCACGAGCGAACTGGATCGGTGTAAGAGTCAACCAGAAGTCCGGCGGTATCTCGCGCCGAGCTTGGGCCAAACAAGGGCAGGACAATGTAAGGACCTGAGCCAACGCCCCATGTTCCCAGAGTTTGGCCAAAATCTTCATCGCGATAAGGCAGGCCGCCCTTGGAAGCCACGTCAAACACGCCGCCCAGACCAATCAGAGTATTGGCAAGAAAGCGGGTCAATGTCACACCAGCACCTTGCAAATCCCCTTGCAACAAGTTGTTGGCAAGAATTGTGGGGGTTTTTAAGTTGTGCAGAAAATTACGAACCCCTGCCCGTGCAGGTTGAGGAACAACGGCCCGATAGCCTTTGGCAACGGGACTTAAAACCGCTGTGTCTACGGCATCATTAAATTTGAAAATCCCTCTATTTAACCCTTCGGCAGGATCTGCCACTTCCCCGGCAGAACCGCTTGCGCAAGCTGACAAAGAGAGGGAGGCTAGTAACGCAAGGCAAGTCGTTCCAACGGCTTTTTTGGTGATGGCAATCATTTATGTCTCTACCTTCATAAAATCTAAAAATGGCAATTCATTAAGTCACGCAAAAGAAAGGGACTTACACACACATTGAGTAAAACAGGTCAGGGTTACAGCTTGGTTAATTATGCCGCACAAAAGTGTAACAGCAACCATAAAAAATGACAGAAATACCAGTTCCGTCAATGCAAGGGGGCCATTGTTTTTTGGACCTGTTGCATAAATACAGCAAAAGGGCTTCTAGCCATCTTCCAAGGTTAGCAAAGCGGCCACGCCGAGTAGGCTTGAGAGCATCGATGGGCTCCAAGCGGCTAGAAAAACGGGCAGCTGGTGAGAGGCTCCAAGGGCTTGCAAGAAGCTGGAAAAAAAGAATATGAAAAAACCTATCAAGATTCCGCCAATGACAAAGAGAAAAGTTCCTCCTTGTCTTTGAGGTCGGAGAGCCACTGAGGCAGCTAACAAAATCATGGCGACATACAAAAGAGGTTGGGCAAGAAGCGTTTGAAAATGTATCCGCAGCCGAGTCGAATCAAACCCTGCGGATTCGAGTGTAGCCACGAAAGAGGGGATTTGCCAAAACCCCATGGATTGCGGCGTAGAAAAACTTTCCTCGATTTCCTTGGGGGTGAGGCTGGTAGGAAGAGTGGTGGAAGCTTCGCGCTGGGATGGTTTCCCTGGCAAGCTGAGGACGGTTTCTCGGAACAACCAATTCCCGGGTTTCAAAGAAGCGTTCTGGGCATCCAGTCGGTGGTCAAATTGATTGTCTTTGCGAAAAAAAAGAACCATCACTTTTTCAAGCCGCCATTCAGGAAGTTGGATGGTGCCTGCGTGCAAAAAGGCATATCCCTCTCTGGTTTCTTGGCGCAGCCACATTCCCTCATCAAAAACCGCGACCATATTATTTTGGCCTCGGTCCAGATACTTATTTTCCATCACGGTGTACCGAGAATAAAGGGTGGCCCCCAGAGGATTGAGGACTCCAACCATCAAAACCCCTGCTATGAGGGCAATCAGGATAATTGGAGAGAGGAACTGCCAGACTGAAACCCCCGCCGAGCGTAACACGACAAGTTCCTGACGTTTCGATAGTTGCCAAAAGGTAAAAATAGCACTGAAAAGGACAGCAAAAGGCAAAATGACTTCTGACATATCTGGAACCTTGAGCAGGCCCATTTCGAACAAAACACCAAAGGGAACGTCTTCGAATTTACTTGCTCGGCGCAGTAACTCAATCATATCAAAAAGGTAGATAACCCCGAGAAGAATGGCTCCCATAAAGATCAGGTTGACGGCGAATAATTTGGCCAGATAACGAGAAAGGGTTTTGGGTAAGGCGGGATTCATGTCGCATCCTCCCGAGTTTGGGGAACGGAACTAAGAATTCTCTCTCCTCTCAAGAAAATGGCTAGGGAAGCCACCATCGGCAACAACGCTGCCAGATACATCACCGGATAACCAACTGGAGACTGCTTGGCTAGATTATAGGCCCCGAGATATAAAATTTGCAGCAGAATAACAACAGCAATGGCCATAAAGATTCTTCGGCTTTGCCCACGGCGATCAACGGGGCCTTGCAGTAAAAAGAGCAGGGCAACCAGTGTGAACCCGGGAACGAGGAACGGGGTTAGCAATCGGCGGTGAATTTCGAGACGGAAGGCTTTGCGTTTACTGCGGTCGTCTACATTACTCAGGTCTGGAGAAAATAGTTTGGTAAAACTGCGTTCGTCCGGTTCTTTCCAGCGTTGTTGTTTCTCTCCTTCTGGTGCGGGAAGGTCAATCGTGTATTGCTGGAAATCCAGTCGTTTCAGAACCCCAGTTTTCGCGTCAAAGTCTTGGCGGGAGCCATCATAGACCAAAACCTGCTGCCCCTCATCGGTGATGACAAGTACTCCGGAATCGGCAATGATGGTAGAAGGAGTCTTGAGAGAGTCTCGGGAATCGTGAATTAAAAGTCCACGCAAATTGCCACTAGATTCTCTTTCGCGGACATAGACCATCAATCCTTTTCCGGCTTGATTAAAGATACCCTCGCGAAACAGAAAGCTACCCATTTGTCCGCGTAAGGATTGTTTCAGTCGGTGAGAGGAATCATTGGCTAGGGGGGCTACCCATCCCATAACGAAAAAGAGCACCATGCCAAGCAGTCCCGATAACAAGAGAGCTGGACGGGCCAAGCGGAAAGGAGAAAAGCCAAGGGCTCGCATGGCCACCAATTCGCTGTCCATTGTCATTCGGTTATAGACAAAAACTGCGGATGCCATCAGGCCAATCGGGAGAATAACCTCAAAAAATTTCGGTAGGGTAAGTAGCGTCAGGGCCCAGAACATAAATCCGGAAGCTCCGGAATTGATTACGAATTCTAGAAAACGAAGAGATTGTGTCAAAAGGACAAGCACAGCCAAAACTGCGATGACAAAAACAGCCGCAATTGCTACATTCCGAAAAACATATCGATCTACAATTAACATGAAGGCCCCGCTTGACAGCACCCCTTTCCAGTGTTCCTCTATCAGAAAAGTGTAAGCCCCACAACCAAGCGAGTTTTCCCATGTCCTCAAATTCCCCTCGTATTGAATTCGTAAAATCCCCGAGCAGCCCAGTTGACACGGCCATTATTGCCTTATTCTCAGACAAAAAATTGACTCCTGCGGCCAAAACCGCCGATCAGATGCTTGGCGGGTTGCTTCAGCACCATTTGGACAGCAACAAGGCTTTCAAGGCTAATGAAGGTCAGACACTTTCTTTCCCTCTTTCTCCCAAAGCTCCGTATTTGAGAGTGATTCTGCTGGGGCTTGGAGACAAAAGCAAGATGACGTCTCCAAAACTTGAAACGGCTGGAGGGAAATTGCTTGCCGTCCTCAAAGCGCAGGGAAGCGAGAAAGCTATTTTTCTCAATGCAGAAGACATTGATGGTCTTCAGGATCAGGAAACCCCGCTGGTTCAACATATTGCCTTTGGTCTTCGGTTGGGGGCTTATTCTTTCGATCATTACAAAACCAATCTCAAAGACAAGGAAAAAGAGCCGAAATTCAAATCTCTTTCCGTTCTCAGTGTCGCGCCAAAAGTTTCAGCAACCACGTTTGAAAAATTTGAACAGCTTGCCGACGCAACTTTTCTGGCTCGTGACCTTGTCAACGATCCCCCTAACAAGCTCTATCCCGAGAGCTTTGCGGATACAGCTAAAGAATTGCTGACGCCCTTGGGTGTCAAAGTTGATATTTTGGATGAAAAAGCCCTCGCCAAGCAGGGATTTAATCTGGTCTTGGCGGTTGGGCAAGCTTCTGACCATTTACCGCGTGTTGTCGTCATGCGTTGGTCTGGGGCTGGAACAACCAAACAAAAGGGAGAAAAGCCTTTGGCTCTCGTTGGCAAAGGAATCACTTTTGACAGTGGCGGGTTGTGTCTCAAGCCTTATGAAGGCATGGCTGACATGAAAATGGATATGGGGGGAGCTGCAGCCGTTGTGGGGGCTATGCATATGCTCGCATCTCGGAAATGCAAAGTTCCCGTTGTCGCGGTCGTAGCACTTGCTGAAAACGCAATCTCGGACGAGGCCACGCGCCCAAGTGATATTGTGACCTCTTACTGTGGAAAAACAGTTGAAATTCTCAATACGGATGCTGAAGGTCGTCTTGTCTTGGCCGATGCTCTTAGCTATGTGCAAAAGAAGTTTGATCCCAAACTGGTTATCAATCTGGCCACCTTGACGGGAGCTATTATGGTTGCTCTTGGCACAGAATACGCCGGAGCTTTTGTGAACAACGAAGATTTGTGGAAAAAACTTTCTGCAGCCAGCGAAACTTCGGGTGAAAAAATATGGCGGATGCCGCTTGCTGAACACTTTCGTAAAGAAATGGATTCACCGTTCGCGGATATTAAGAACATCGGAGCAGGGCGGTACGGAGGATCTTCAACCGCAGCGGCTTTCTTGGAAGAATTTATTGATAAAGGGCGTGTATGGGCTCATTTGGATATTGCCGGTGTGGCGATGTCTAAAGAAAAACCGACCAATCCAGTTCCCTTTGCGAGCGGATACGGAGTTCGCCTCCTCAATGAATTCATTGAGAAACACTATGGATGACTTTTGAGTTCGCGGTGGTGGAGCGTAACTGATCCTCCCCGCGCTCTTAGCCACTTTGTTGTTTCCTCTGCTAAGGTTACCGATCGGTGTTTGCCGCCTGTGCAGCCATAGGCAATCGTCAGGTAGCTTTTCCCCTCTTGCTGGTACCGTGGCAACATCAGGTTCAGAAAGCTTTTGATATGATCAAAGAAAGGTGTGTAGGCCTCGTCTTCTTGAACATAGGCCTGAACTTCAGGGGACTGTCCTGTTTTGTCCTTTAGATCAGGAATCCAGTTTGGGTTCTGCAAGAAGCGAACATCAAGAACTAAGTCTGCCTCACGCGGTAAGCCGTGGCGGTAGGCAAAAGACATGACGGTAAGATTCAGACGGCTATCTTGCAGGCCTCCGGCGAAGCCTTCAATAATCCGTCTTAGGTCATGGATAGACAAGTCGCTGGTATCAATCACATATCCGGCTTGGTGTTTGAGTGGAAAAAGGAGTGATTTCTCTGCGGCAATTCCATCTCCTACTGAACGATCTCGCGCCAGAGGATGGGTTCGTCTTGTTTCAGTAAACCGTTTGAGCAGCACAGCGTCATCGGCACTCAGAAAGATGGTCTTAACAATCCATTCGTTCTTTTCCCGCAAATCCGCCATTATTTTTAGCAGAACCAAGGGGTCAAAATGCCGAGAGCGGCTGTCAAGGCCAATGGCGATGGGGCGGTCTGCTGGTTTTTCCTGCTCCAGAAGGTTTGGCAAAAGATTCAGGGGGAAATTATCAAAGACCTCGAATCCTATATCTTCAAGAATTTTTAGGGCCGAAGACAATCCTGCTCCCGAAAGGCCTGTTACAAAAATCAATGGGCGCAAAGGTAAAATCTCAGTCATGTTGTGGTATCCTCAATCTAACGATAAAGCGGACTCCGTTAATGACCCCACTTTCGTTTATACAGTTTTCCGCATGAATGGTTCCACCATGCGCGGTTACAATCTGGCGGGCAATAGAAAGACCTAGCCCTGAGTGCATTCCAAAGCTTTCAGTTACTGGTCGTTCAGAGTAAAAACGGTCAAAAATTTTTTCAAGCCGATTGGGTGGAATTCCTGGTCCATCATCTTCAACAACAACTTTGACGCGCTCTTTGTTCTTATCAACCAGAATTCTAATCGGACGTTCTGGAGGAGAGAAAGACAAAGCGTTTGTAATTAAGTTCTCGAACACTTGGGCCAGACGTCCAGCATGACCTAGTACAGTCACTGAATTTTGCAGGCCTTCAACATGAATATTGCTGTTTGAGGCGATCTCGCTGCCGCGTGCTCGCTCCAGAGGTTTGCGGTAGGCATCAATCAAGGGGAGAAGAACTTGGCGCAGATCGGTTTCGTCGGGTAGTTCGCGGGCCAATTCTACGTCTAGGCGCGTAGCTTGGGAAATATCAGAGATGAGGCGGTCCATGCGCTGTAAATCGTGAAGAATGATTCCCACCAATTTTTCACGGTCCGCTTCGGTTTTAACGCGTTGCAAAGTTTCAACTGCGCTGCGCATTGAAGTTAAAGGGTTCTTGAGTTCGTGAGCGACATCAGCGGCGAATCTTTCTATGGTGTCCAGCCGCGCCCGCAAAAATCCCGTCATTTCTTTCAAAGAATGAGACAGTTCTCCGATTTCATCCTGCCTGTCGCTCATGTCGGGAATATCAACCCATTGTCCCCTGTTGAGCCGCAAGGATTCGGCCGCGCTCGCCAGTTTCCGAAGGGGGTGACCAATGCTTCCAGCTAGATAGAGTGACAACGCGCTGGTCATGATCAAAGAAACCAGCACAAAGCGTAAAATATCAAGTCGCGCCTTGGAAAAAGTTTCCTCAATTCCTGTTCCCCATCGCGTGACTTGAATAGCTCCACCCACTTTTCCATTTTGTAGGATTGGAGTTGCTGATGAGAGAATAAGTCCGCCGCTCTTTGATCTCCATGCACTCAGGCTAGCGCGTCCAGCAAAGGCATCTGGCACATCTTGGAAGTAGGGAAGGCCTCCTTCCATCTCTGCAGGATAGGGAGGAAGCTTGAAGTCAACCGAAACCCATTCGATGAGTTTTGCAAAACCCTTTTCAAGCCAAAAAACCTCGGCGGAAGAAGGGAGGGACTGAGAGGTGTCTATATTGGCCTCAGCCAAAATTTTTGTTTCTTCGGAGAAGAGGCGAAGCCTTTGCTGTTTTTCAGTCAACAAACTCTGTAAAACTTTCCTTGCCTCTACCGGATCTCTTTGTGCGGGGTCTTGAGGAATCCGATCAGAGAGAATTGCGGCATAAAGGCGGGTCTCGGTACTGAGAATCTCCATTTCGGCACTGATCAGATTTTCGCGGAACTGCCCCAGATAGGCAATACCCATCCCGAGCACAATAACGGTAATGAAATTCAGGCTCATAATCTTGTAGGTGAGACGACTAAGAGGCCTTGGTGCTAAATCGTAAGAAAGAGGAGTGTCGTTCTCTTCTGGATTTACCTGATGGGAGGTGGTTGGCGGGCGGGTCATACTTCTTTATACCGGTAACCAATGCCATAGAGCGTTTCAATTGAATCAAATTCTGGATCAACGTCTTTGAACTTCCGACGAATACGCTTGATGTGCGTATCAACGGTTCGATCATCAACATACACCGAATCTCCATAGGCAAGAGAAATCAGTTGATCCCGATTTTTGACATGGCCCGGGTTCATGGCCAAAGATTTGACCAACAAATATTCCGTGACAGTCAGACTGACGCTTTCTCCGCTCCACCTGCACAAATGCCGGCCTTCATCCATTTCCAATTTTCCACGAACGATCAAATTGGGGTTGGTGGAGGCATTTGCTGCCGGAGAAGCTCCTCCTCCCACCGCATTGCGGCGCAGAACCGCTCGGATACGCTCAATCAAAAGCCGCTGCGAAAAAGGTTTAGTAATGTAGTCATCTGCCCCTAGACGAAGGCCTAGAATCTGGTCCACCTCATCATCTTTGGAGGTCAAGAAGATTGCAGGAACCGTAGATGTTTCCCGCAATTTGGTGAGAAGTTCAAGACCATCCATTCTTGGCATCTTCACATCCAGAACCACCAGATCGGGACGTACCGACAAAATCCCCCGATACCCTTCCTCTCCATCATGATAGGTATTAACCTCGAATCCTTCGGATTCAAGGGCTAGAGAGACCGAAGTCAGAATATTCCGGTCATCGTCAACAAGTACAATTTTCTGGGACATGGATTTTGGCTTTGCTGAGAATTTATAGTAACGGGACGATTTCAACCAATTTAGCAACCTCAGGCCCTTCTGCAAACAAGGATCGAGAGGCAATACAGTTTTTGTTATTTATGAAAAAAGGTATTGTATGATGTCAGGGTAAAGAGAACAGATTCTAAGCGAAATAGCTTTGTAAGACCTCGTAGTAAGTTTGGGTTAGGACTTCTAGGTCACTTAAGGCGATTCGTTCGTCCACCTGATGGATTGTCTTATTCAACAGGCCGTATTCAACCACTGGGCAATAGGGGGCGATAAACCGTGCATCGGAGGTTCCTCCTCCCGTATCTGGAAACGGCCAGCGGTCCGATGTTTTTTTAACCGCTTGTGAAACAAGTTGTAACCAGTCTCCGTCTTCGGTCATAAAGCTTTCTGCTGTACACCATGTTTTCAATTCATAGGCAATCCCAGAACTGGCGATAATGTCACGCAGTCGGTCTTCCAGAACTTCGGCGTTCCATAGGCGGTTGAAGCGAATGTTAATCAAAGCTGTGGCGCGTGCCGGAATAATATTGGGAGCCGGATTTCCAACATCCACAGAGCTGATGACGATATGGCTGGGTGGGAATTCATCTGTTCCAGTATCCAGTTCGGTATGGGATAAAATATCCAGTATTTTCATCATTTTTAAGATTGGATTATCCGCTCGTTCGGGGTAGGCACTATGTCCTTGGATTCCCCGTACAGTCAAAAGAGCGTTGAAAGAACCACGCCGCCCAATGCGGATTGTTTGCCCCATTTCGTAAGCATTGCTCGGCTCTCCAACCAACGCCACATCAGGAATATGGTTCTTGTCTTTCATCCATTCTATGACTTTGGCGGTTCCATTTATAGACCGGCCTTCTTCATCGCCTGTTATTAACAGACTGATCGATCCTTTGAAGGAAGTTTTGTTGGTGAGAAAGCGAGAAGTTGCCGCGACAAAAGCTGCTACGCACCCTTTCATATCTGCGCTGCCCCGACCATAAAGAACCCCGTTTTCAATGACGGCGTCAAAGGGAGGAAACTTCCAATCTTCCACTGGCCCAGAAGGAACCACATCGGTATGTCCCAGAAAAGACAAATGCGGTCCTTCTGTACCAAGACGGGCGAAGATATTATCAACCGGATCGGTTCCTTCTTCTTCAAAGCGGAGAGGGTGAACGGTAAACCCCATCGAACTGAGATTTTCTGTCACAATATCCAAAGCCCCCTCATCTTGGGGAGTTACACTGCGGCAACGGACAAGGTCTTGAGTTAAGCGGACAGGATCAATCGGTTTAATCACGGAGAAGCTCGTTGATGCTGGTTTTACTGCGAGTTTTTTCATCTACGCGTTTAACGATGACCGCACAGGCAAGGCTTGGGCCAGGGGTTCCGTCTGGCAGAGAAGATTTTGCGGGCAACGTCCCCGGGATTACCACGGAATATGCCGGAACGCGTCCAAAAAAGATTTCGCCTGTTTCGCGGTCAATGATTTTTGTTGAGGCTCCAAGAAAAACGCCCATGCTGATGACCGAACCAGTTTCAACAATCACGCCTTCGGCTACTTCACTTCGTGCCCCGATGAAAACATTATCTTCAATAATCACTGGAGCGGCTTGAAGGGGTTCTAGAACTCCTCCAATACCAACTCCGCCAGAAATATGGCAGTTCTTTCCGACCTGAGCACAAGATCCGATAGTTGACCATGTATCAACCATCGTTCCGTCATCTACATAGGCTCCTATGTTGATGAAGGATGGCATTAAAACCACATTCTTTCCAATATAGGCCCCGTGACGGGTTATCGACCCGGGAACAGCGCGATAACAAGCTTCAAAGAAATCAGCATCTCCCCAGCCTGCTGTTTTTAAGGGGACCTTATCCCACCATGCCGCATGATCCGGAGCTGGTGTTATCAATCGATTGGGATTGATCCGGAACGAAAGCAAAACAGCTTTTTTCAGCCAGTCATGCACAATCCATCCCGTACCTTGCTTTTCGGCGATTCTCAGTGTTCCACGATCAAGGGAGTGTAAAACCTTGTCAACGGCCTCCCGCAGTTCGAGTGGCGGAGCAGATGAATCTATGGTGGTTCTTGCTTCCCAAAATTCTTCAATCAACGGTTTAAGAGTGTGGTTCACGATGACGCTTTCCATGATAGCGGCCTCCTTGGTACAATTTGGCCATGATTTCAAAAATAAAGGCGGTACTCCACCCGAACAAGATCATTCCGTTAATTGCTGCGATACCAGACAAGATTCGCCAGTTTTCACTCAGAACGATTTCTCCGTAGCCAACTGTTGTAAAACTGACCGTTGCGAAATACAGAGATTTTTCAACTGTGTTCAAAATATTTGGTTCCACATACATGAACAAACCTGTCCATAGCCAGATGTCAATCATCAAGGCCGAACCGATAAAGAAAACCGCAGAGATCAGCGTGGGAATTTTCCAGTACCGTCTTAGTATTCTGGAAAATGGAGGTTTGTGAGTTTGGATAAAACGCAGGATATAATCGCAGACAAAGGCGTGAATCACGACTGTAAATCCGATCATGAAGGCCCCCATCAACAATTTCCCGATTAAGAATACCAAAATAAGACCCCTTGCATAAAGCTAAGACTAACCTAAATTCACTGGAAATGGCAGAGCCAAGAAAGATTTTTTTGTGTGGCGCGATTTGCGCTCTTTTAATGACCTCTCCGGCGGCATGGGCCCAGTCGGACTCTCTGACTTATGACGTTTATGCGGGGGGAATTCATGCCTTGAGTGCGCATTTGGTTCTTCAGGAGAGAAAGGACAACTATACCGTAGATCTGCGTTCGCAAACTTATGGATTTTTGAAGAAGCTTGCGCCGTGGTCCGGTGAATTTTCCAGCGAAGGCTGGATCAAGAAAGACGGAAAACTTCAGCCCCAAAAACACAAATCGGCATCGAAGTGGAGGGGAAGTCTTGAAAGTAAGGAGTTCCTCTATACCAAAACGGGAGAGTTTCTTTCTTATAAAGTCGAAGAAAAAGGGGAGGACAAGACTCCTTCGGAGAAAGAAATAAAGACCCTTGGGGCAGGAACCACCGATATTCTTTCGGCAACCTTGAAAGTTATGAGAGATCTTCCCCCTGAAAATCCATGCACAGGAAAAGCAAAGGTTTTTGATGGAGATCGAAATTTTACTCTGAAATTCTCCGAGATTGCGCGGGAAACCCTAAAAAAGAGCCAATATAACATTTATGCAGGTCCGGCGGTTTCGTGCACGGTGGAAGTTGTCCCGGGTGAAGGAAAATGGCGGAAAAA
>JAGOQV010000047.1 GCA_018063145.1 Alphaproteobacteria bacterium | reverse complement strand
GCAGTTTCAATACCAAGTCACAGTCCGATCAAATGTATGTGAAGGCCCAGCTTGACGAAAAGACCAAAAAGGTTGCGGATTTGGAAGCTCAACTCGCTGCGGTGAAAACAGAGACTTCGACAAAATTGGGTAGTCTGGCGCAAAAAGACGCGGATTACGCTCTGCTACAAAAACAGTTGCAGGAAGCCCAGGCCCAGCTAAGCAGTTTCAATACCAAGTCACAGTCCGATCAAATGTATGTGAAGGCCCAGCTTGACGAAAAGACCAAAAAGGTTGCGGAGCTGGAAGCTCAGATTCTTAGTGCTCAGACAGAATTTTCGGCGAAGCTGGATGTTGCAACCCGCCAGTCGCAAGTTCAGGGTCAGCAAATTAACGATCTGCAGAAACAGTTGGATCAAGCAAAATCTGCTCAATCCACTGTCGAGGCGAAAGCAACAGTTGACCAATCGTCTTCGCTTCTTGCCCTTCAATCTCAATTGTCTCAGGGCAACCAGAGAATTGGAGAACTGGAAAACCAGATTCAGATGTTGCGCTCTGAGGCAGCCAGTGCGCGTGTCGCGCAGGTCGAGCCTGCTGCGGGACCTGCTGCTGTGATTCCTGCGGCTCCTCTTGCTCCAACACCTGTTGTTGCTCCTGTCTCTTATTCCTCTAGAGCGGCCTCTTCGTCCCCATCTGGATTCAAATCTTCGGACGATTTCTCATCATTGTTGAAATCGGCTGGAGTCACGGTTCAGGGAGGGGTTCATGCGGCGGCAGCTTCCAGCACGTCTTATCGAGCCTATAGTTGGAAAACAGACAGCTTGTACGGAAGTGCCGAGCAACGGGCAATGTCATCTTCTGGCTATGAGGCCGCAGTCGATCAATATCTCTCTCGGGCTAAGTCTCGCTGTGGTGGAGAATATGCGGCTATTCCGGCCCAAGTCTCAACCGGAGCTGCACAGAGCAAAGCCTTTGAAATTGCTTGCGTGAATAGCAAGGGCGGGAC
Organism: Alphaproteobacteria bacterium; assembly: GCA_018063145.1. Classification (GTDB taxonomy): domain Bacteria; phylum Pseudomonadota; class Alphaproteobacteria; order Micavibrionales; family Micavibrionaceae; genus UBA1573. Next base: position 11,225 of record JAGOQV010000047.1, on the reverse strand, counting down.
TTCAGCCTCTGTTTTATTTACATATAGCGATGGCGTCATGACAACCATTGCTCATGAAGGGCGGGCAGAAGCTATGGACATAGCTATGGAAGCTCGTGACCGTGTGGCGGGGCAGGTTCGTTAGTGTCCATCCATAAAGTTTCCACCTATGGACTGCAAATGGTGGTTTCCTGCGCTTCCGTTGCTCAAGTACCCTGATGTACGTTCCGCTACGGTTCTCGGAAATCCACCATTTTCGTCACATATTTGGAACTTTCTGGATAGACACTTAGACTTCTTCCATAACCCGCGCTGTCTATTTTTTGGGAGAATATAAAGGACCTGATAACCATTTATCCGGCATGATTGGGGTTGTAATTTGTGGCATTTTCCTCGAACCTAGAGATTGGGCGGGGAAGGTGCGTTGGGTGCGTAGCCTAGTCTGAGGGAATGTTTTATGTCTGGGTCCGAGCTTTGGCTTCACCACCTTTCTTCCTCTTTGAGAGCCAGTCGGCAGGCGGCTTACCTTTATCATGTTGAAGAGGACCGCTATGAATTCATGGGGGACTGTCTTGGTGTTCTCGGCCTTGAGGAAGAGGCCCTGCCAAGAAACAAGGAAAATTTCCTGAAATTTATTTGTCCAGCCGACTTGGTAAATCGTCAACTCTCCTTAGCCGATACAATCGGCAAAAGTACATCTGGTGATAAAAATTTCAGCCTTTCTTATAAAATGGTGAGACCGGATGGAACCCTTATTCCGGTTATAGAAACGGGCGTTGTTCATCATGACAAAGTTTCAAAGAAAACAACAATTCAAAGCCTTTTGGTTCTGGATACCCAAACTATTGAACGTCAGAAAAAAAATTCTCGTAAAATGGATTTCAGAAGCTCTATTAGCAATGCCTTCTCGGGAAGTTCAGGTCGTCAGGCGTTGTTGCAAAGTCTCGAGTCTTTGCTGGAAAATCGAGAAAGGGATTATTCGCGGGGCTATTTGTTAGCTGTGGGGATAGACAGACTTTCTTTGGTCAATGAGATTTATGGGTCTCAAGTGGCTGATGACGTTTTGCTCGAAACCGAAAAACGTCTTCAGGATATGTCTCACGGAAGAGCGCAAGTCCTCCGTTGGAGCGGGGATGTTTTTGCCTTGCTCTTTCCTACGGCAGATCAAGCCGAGATGGCCGATACTGCGAATAGCATTATCAAGGTTTTTTACCGGCAGCCGATCATGACGGCGGAACGTCCTCTGCATATCATGGTATCAATCGGAGGGATCAAGCTTGATAACCCTGCCTTGCGGGCCAACTCTGTGGCAACGCGGGCCGATATGGCTTTGCAAGAAGCTAAACAAAAGGGTCGAGGCTGTTTTGCCGGTTATACCGACAAGTTGAATGAAGAGGTCAATAGTTTCAAAGATGCCCTAGCTATTGGGGATGATTTTCTCAAAGCCTTCCGCGAAGGCCGCGTCAAGCTGGCTTTCCAAGGAATTATCAATTCACGAACCAGCAATGTTTCATTCTATGAATGCCTCATGCGGATGGTTGACGAGGACGGAAATATTCGCTCGGCGGGGAGCTTTATTCCTGCTGTTGAGAAGATGGGTTTAACGCGCTTGGTGGATACTTACTGCGTGCGGCAGGCGATCTATGAACTGAAAAAATTTCCGACCATCAGTTTGTCAGTCAATGTTTCCAACCATACTTTGACGGACCCTGATTGGCTCAAGGAGGTGACGCTTGAGCTGCGCGATCATGTGGATGTTGCCAATCGTTTGATCATTGAAATTACCGAGAGCGTGGCTATGAGTGACCTTAACCAAACGTTGCGGGTTATTCGGGTGCTTGAAGACTTGGGATGCCGGATTGCGCTTGATGATTTCGGCGTTGGGCAAACGGCGTTCTCACAGATCAAAGAACTATCACTTGATATTGTCAAAATTGACAAATCTTTTGTTCAGGAAATGAATAAAGAAGGAAACAAACTCTTTATCCGAACCTTGCATTCCCTCGCGTCTGGAATGAATCTTGAAACGGTAGGGGAGGGGGCCGAAACATTGGCCGAAGCTGATATTCTGGCCAAGGATGGCATTGACCACATTCAGGGTTACGCCTATGGACTCCCGAGTATTGAACGGCTTTGGTTAGCGGCGGATGACGAACAAAGAGTCAGCGATCAGAACTCGGCAACTCCGCACACAGCTTCTGTTCAGTGAATTATAGCTAAGTTCAGAAACTATTTAGACGATGGTCATCCCTGTAAAAAGCTAACTACAGAGAGCGCAGAGACAAACAGAGAAGCATTAGACCTGTTGCAAAAGTCCGTCATCGCCCGAATTTGGCGTAAGACAAATTCTAGGGCGATCCATAGCGCGTTGATATTTCTGGATTCCCTTAGAATTTTTTTATCAAAAAATTCAGGGAATGACGTGGTCTAGGACTTTTGCAACAGGTCTATTTATAAAAAAAGGCCCCGTTTGGGGCCTAATTTTTTGAGAGAGGAGAGAGTCTATTCCTCTGATTTTTTATTCTTCAGTCCAAAATTTCCAAAAGCCTTCATCGCGTTTTCCAACATGACCATATTCTGCTTGCTCAACTCTTCGAACGAGCTAACAGGAAAAATTCCGCCAAAAGATTTGTTCATCTGGTCGCGCATCTGGTCTTGGTTTTTGGTAAAAGCACCAAAAGTCTGTTCCAAATAATTGGGGACCAAGGGACTCATATTGTCGCCGTAAAACCCGATCAACTGGCGCAAGAAATTGGTGGGCAGGAGATTGTTGTTCCCGCTTTTGGCTTCCTGTTCAACAATGATTTGCGTGAGAACACCGCGTGTAAGATCTTCGCCAGATTTGGCATCATAAACAACAAAGTCGTAGCCTTCTTTAATCATCTGGCATAGATCATCGAGGGTGACATAGCTGCTCCGCCCCGTATCATAAAGACGGCGGTTCGCATATTTTTTAATAACGGTTGGCTTATCACTGCCTTTTTTTGCAGACATGGGACACCTGTTGAATATAGTTGTTGCAAGAACTTGAAGTATTGTTGCATGAATCAATGGGTTCTACAAATATTTTGCTGCGGAAAAGATTGATGCTTCACAATCTTTTGCAATGTTTACAGAGAATTGAATTATGTCCTTTACGGATTCCTCAGGCTCTCCAAAATCTTATCGCAGTCGGTCTTTCCTGCTGCAACTTGGTATGATGACGGACTCATTCATCCGCCCTTACTTAGGTAAAGGAAAACGGTTTGATGATGCGTTCTGGGAAAAGGAGGATGGGCGCAATGTCAAAGCCAGCATGGAAAAAGTCATGCAAGGCATTCGGCTCTACCAAATACATCCGTATGAGAGGCACCCTGCACGGCAAAGCATTGTATGGTCGGATGGGAGTGCGCGTCTCGTTTGGTTTGCGGCAAAAACTCGTGGGAGACTGAAGGTTCCTCGCGCCCGCATTTTGGTGATCCCATCTTTAATCAACGGGCCGGAAATTCTGGATATTTTGCCCGACCGTTCTTTGGTGCGCTACCTCGCCCATCAGGGATTCGATGTCTATCTTCTTGATTGGGGGAATGTGCGTGAAGACCCTGAGCTTGCCACACTTGAATCGGCGATTTCTGTCAAGTTAGGAAAGGTCTTGGCGTGGTTACAGAAAAACCCTGATGGCCCGCCTTTGGTGGGTATGGGGTATTGCATGGGCGGAGTTTTTCTTGCCGCCGCTGATATATTGTATCCCGAAGTTTTTTCAGCCCTGACCTTTATTGCGACACCTTGGGATTTTAAGGCCGGAGGCAAAGGCGGATTTCCAGAGGCTGTGACCGTCTGGGCGAAGGAGGGGCTTCCTCGCGTTGCTCACCTTGACCAGATGCCAGCGGCTTGGCTGCAAATGATATTCGCGGGTGTCGATCCGTCCTTGGTGGCGCGGAAGTTTTCGGCTTTTTCCGAAATGAAGATGGAGAGCGCGGCGGCAGAACTATTCGTGGCGGTCGAGGATTGGGTGAATGGGGGAGCTGATCTTCCGGCGGGGGTGGCGCGTCAAGCGGTGAGTGAGTGGTATCTGGAGAATAAACCCTGTCATGGAAAGTGGGAAATCGCCGGAGTTCCCATTCAGGCGCGTAAAATCAAAACACCGTCTCTGGTTATTGTGCCGGCTCGGGATAAAATTGTTCCTCCAGCCTCGGCTCGGGCCTTGGTCAGGCAGCTTCCAAATGTTTGGGTGCTAGAACCCGATTGCGGCCATATCAGTATGATGGTTGGGGCGGCAGCCAGAAGTCAAGTGTGGACACCCACCAAGAACTGGATCCTTTCGCAAGTTTGATTGCGGCGCAGCATGGATAAACTTGACAACATCCCTTGAAAATAGCTGCGTAGAGTGCATAGTCTTCGCATCTAATTTTCATCTCAGAAGGAAGTGTGTCATGTCATCAGATCCGGTTGTTATTGTTGCGGCCAAACGAACAGCTATTGGGGGATTTTCGGGTTCTCTTAGCACGCTTTCCGCTGTCGAGATAGGAACGGTTGCGGTCAAGGCGGTGCTTGCCGAGTCGGGTGTTTCTCCGAATGATGTGGACGAAGTTATTCTGGGGCAGGTTTTAACGGCGGGAGTCGGACAAAATCCGGCGCGTCAGACGGCGATCAAATCGGGTATCCCTGCGGATAAAACAGCCATGACCATCAATCAGGTTTGTGGGTCGGGGTTGCGGGCTGTTGCTCTGGGGCTTCAATCAATTGTTACGGGCGATGCTTCTATCGTGGTTGCCGGTGGACAAGAAAGCATGAGCCAGTCTCCTCATTGTCTTCATCTTCGGAGTGGAACCAAGATGGGCAATGCCGAGTTGGTGGATACTATGATCCGTGACGGGTTGTGGGACATTTTCAACGGCTATCATATGGGGGTGACAGCTGAAAACGTTGCTGAAAAATATTCTCTGACTCGCGCCGACCAAGATGCTTTGGCAGCGACTTCACAGCAGCGGGCGGAAGCGGCCATCAAGGAAGGGAAATTCAAAGACGAAATTGTTCCCGTCACGATCAAGCAGAAAAAACAGGATATTATTTTCGATACAGATGAATTTCCTCGCGCTGGAACCACGGCGGAGAGCTTAGCTGGACTGCGTCCCGCTTTCAAACCAGATGGAACGGTCACGGCGGGGAATGCATCGGGAATCAATGACGGGGCGGCGGTGGTCTTGCTGATGAAACTGAGTGAAGCACAGAAACGTGGCCTCTCTCCTTTGGCCAAAATAGTTTCATGGGCAACCTCTGGCGTTGATCCGGCGATCATGGGAACAGGGCCTATTCCTGCGTCCCAAAAGGCTTTGCAAAAAGCAGGGTGGAGCGTGGCAGATCTTGATCTTGTTGAAGCAAACGAAGCCTTCGCCGCCCAAGCTTGCGCGGTTCTTAAAGATATGAAGTTTGATCCGAACAAGGTCAACGTCAATGGCGGGGCAATCGCGCTCGGGCATCCTATCGGTGCATCTGGGGCGCGTGTTCTGGTGACGTTGCTTCACGAAATGAAACGCCGCTCGGCGCGTAAGGGCCTTACAACTTTGTGCATTGGCGGCGGCATGGGAATTGCCATGTGTGTTGAACGGGTCGAATAAACAAATCTTTTAACAATGAAATAGGATGTAAGTTGATGCAAAAAATTGCAGTTGTAACAGGCGGGACACGCGGGATTGGTCTGTCTATTACCAAAGTGTTGGTAGCTGAAGGGTATAAAGTCGCGGCTCTTTATCACGGCAATGAAGAGGCTGCAAAAAAATGTGCTGCAGAAACCGGCGCCGTTGTTTTTAAGACGGATGTTGCCAGTTTCTCGGAATGTCAGGCGGCGATTGCTCAAATTGAATCGCAACTTGGGCCTGTTTCGGTTCTTGTCAACAATGCGGGCATTACCAAGGATGGAATGCTACATAAAATGCCGGAAGAAAACTGGCACGCTGTTCTTGAAACCAACCTGACATCTTGTTTCAATATGTGCCGTGCCGTGATTGCCGGAATGCGGGAGAGAGGGTTCGGGCGGATTATCAATATCAGTTCTATTAACGGTCAGAAGGGCCAGTTGGGGCAATGCAATTATTCGGCGGCCAAAGCTGGAATGCTTGGGTTTACTAAAGCCCTTGCACAGGAAAGTGCTTCCAAGGGCATTACTGTTAACGCGATCTGCCCGGGCTATATTGCAACGGAGATGACCGAGGCAATGTCCCACGAAGTGTTAGAGGGGATTATTCGGCAAATTCCGATTTTGCGGATGGGAAAACCAGAAGAAATTGCGGATTTGGTGGCTTTTCTGGCCTCTGATAAGGCGGCGTTTATGACCGGTGCAACCTTATCCATCAATGGCGGCCAATATATGGCGGCTTAATCGCAAATCTGTGAGGAGTGCTTTTAAGTTGAAGAGGCGGGGTTTTCTATCCACCTCTTCCCTCTGTCTTTCTTACTTTGGCCTCTAGGGAGCCAAAGGTCTAAGATCTATGGGCACAGTGCTGATTTGACACTCACCACCTGTTGCACCAAAACGGCAAATAGTTGTTTCAAGGACAGGAGTGCGTGTAGGAGTAAGAGCACCACCACCGTCACCTTCTACGACCGCGTAACTTTCTACAACGCGAACCTGCGAGCTAGAGCAGAAAGTTTCTCTGAAAAAAACGCCTGTTTCTGCACAAACAGGCCCACCTCGGGCAAGAGAGGGGACGGCGGATCGAGAAACTGCCGTATTTGTAGTAGGCCCACTTACTGCTGTTGTTGATGCTGTTCCTGTCGTATTTTGTGGGAAGTTGGTGTTGGGGGTAGGAGTAGTTTCTTCGCCTGCTTGGACTTGGGTTGTTGCCAAGGCTGCGACGAGAAGGGCACGTTTCAAGAAATCTGACATGGGAGGCCTTTCTTCAAAAGTTAATATTTTGTAAACATACCGGAAAACATATAATATGTAAAGTAAAATATGGAATTTTTTATAACTTCCTAAATTTGCGGAGCGAGTTACAGGGAAAATCAGAGAAAAGGTGAATGAGCCGCTTGTGTGAGTGATGAAGATGGGGCCATCGCGCAAACTCTTTGACTTTTTTATGCTGAGCCGTATCTATAAGAGGTACGGCTCTCATTTTTATTAGGTGAATTTTATGGATAATACCGCTTCTACGCAAGGTTTTGAAGACACTCCGCGCAAATCCTTTTTTGTGCTCAAAGTTCTGGCTGGGACGGCTTTGGCCGTGGCAGTTGTTGGGGTGGGCGTTACCTTGATTGCTCCTAAGTTTATGGATCAAGAGGGCTATAAGAAGCAGATCACCCAAAGCATTGCCGAGAGTACAGGATATAAAGTCAACTGGAAGGGAGATATTGGGCTGTCTTTATTGCCGCTGCCCCATGCCCAGATCAATGATCTGACTTTGAAGGCAGGGACTCAGCGTGTGATGACCTTGAAGAAAGTGGATGTGTCTGTTGCTTTGATGCCTTTGTTGTCGAAGCGCATAGAAGTCACATCGGTTGAGCTGGAAGGATTGAAAGTTAATCTGTTGGTGGATGGGGAAGGCCGCAAAACATGGGTCACCAAGAAATTAGAAGCCAACGGCGGAAAGTCTGCAGATGAAACACCCCCCTCTTCAAAAAAGGAGCAAGAGGAAACTGGGCCGGAAATTATTCTAAGCAAAGTTCGGATTGTGGATGGTCTCATAGAGTACAGTGATGAAAAATCTGGCGTGTCCCATGAAATTAAAAACATCAATGCCGTGTTGCGGGCGGAAAGTCTGAAGGGGCCCTTCGCGCTCAACGGGGATTTGCTTTGGCAAGGGCATAAGCTTGATGTTTCCTTAGCGGCAGGCAAGATGGAAGGGAACGAACAGAATTATCCCGTTCAGTTAAAAACCTCTGTGCCTGATTTGGGGATCAAGGCCGATTACTCGGGGGTTATTTCAACCGCTGCGCCTATGAAGGCAGAAGGGGACATTACCTTTGCGGCGGATGATCTGGCCGCAACTCTTGCGGTGGTGAATGGACAGAGTGTGACTTTGCCCGAAGGAATTGGCGGGGCCGTGTCCTTGCAATCTGGACTCCGTTATCAAGGAGAGCAAACCGAATTGTCCGGCCTGAAATTCGGGTTGGGGGATTTATCCTTTCAAGGTGATCTGAAATCTTTGGCCGCAGGCGGGTTTGAAGTAAATCTGAAAGAAGAGAAAGGGGTGAGCGAGAAAAAATCAGGATCGCTTAAATCCATTTTGTCTGGTTTGGTTGTGAAGGGGCGAGGCAAGCTCAGCGGGTCGGTGGTTAATATTGACCAAAGCGCATTGCGCGTTATGGGGCAAGATGTGGCACTATCTGGCTACTACGATCTTGAGAAAAAATCTTTTGATGTGAAGGCTAAGGTTGAAACCGATAATGCCGATGCTTTGCTGGCGGATTACGCGCCGGATCTAAAATTGCCAAAGAAAATCGGGGTGGCTTCAGTCGAAGGCTCTGTGAAGGGAACTTCCGATAAAGTTTCTTATGACGGCACAATTGAGGCTTTGCAGTTTTCTCTAGGGGCGGCAGGTAGCACGGCGTTGCCGATGGAAAAGGGCAAGACAAATACCCTCAAGTTTAGCGTCAAACATCCAAAGTTTGTTGAAGCCGTTCGGATTTTTCAGCCCGAATTTGAAGCTCCTTTGAAATCAATGAACGGAGGCCTTGATCTCAAGGCCGATCTGTCCTTTGGAGACAAAAAAGTTGAACTGAAAAACATGGCCGCCAACCTCGGGGGAACCAGTGTTTCAGGAGATATTGCTGTCGCAACAGGCAGCGAGAAATCTTCTGTAACGGGCGCCCTTGCTTTTGGAGATTTGGTTTTTCCTGAAACGTCTTCGGGGAAAGCGGCGGGGGCTTCGTCTGCGTCTTCTTCTCCCGCGCCTGCTAGCAATACCAGCAATAAGGGGCGGTGGTCACGGGACCCGATCAACGTGGAATGGATGAAATCGTTTGATGCGGACCTAACAATCAAGGCGCGCAGTATTACCCAGAATTTTTGGAAAATTGCCAATGCCAACCTTGCCTTTGATTTGAAAAGCGGTGTGCTCAAAGTTCAGGACCTCAGCGCGGGAATGTTCGGTGGTCAGGTGAGCGTGAACGGAAAAATCGATTCTGCCGCCTCGCCTTTGTCCGTGAACTTGTCTGTGAAAGCCAATGATGTCGATGCCAGACAATTGCAATCGGCACTAACCAGTAAGAATGCCGATACGCTCAGCGGAACAATTTCCAGCTTTAACGTGGATGTTTCGGCATCGGGTTCTTCCGTTTCTGATCTCGTCCAATCGCTTGGAGGCAAGGGGGATCTTGGCGGAAAAAACATCGTTGTCAAAGGTGTTGATGCCGCTCAATTGGCCACTACGGCCAAAGGAAGTTTCAAGCCGTTGGAAAGGGCAGGGAGTTTGTTCGGATCATTCAAAGATGGACAAACCGAGTTTACCCAAATGGAAGCTGTTTTTCCCATTGAAAAAGGAATTGTCAACTTTACAACGCTCAAGCTGGATGGTCCGAAAGCGACCATCAATAGCACCGGACAGGTCAATCTTCCGGCGTGGACGATTGATTTGAAAAACTCCATGACGGTCAAAGATACGGATATTCCACCATTCGATTTCACCATCAAGGGACCGCTTGATAATCCGGTGCAAGCGGGGGGAGGCGTGATTGAAAATTATCTGCGGGGTCGTCTCGAGAAAAAGGTCAACAAGCTGATTGAAAAAGAACTTGGCAAATTATTGGGAGAGAAAATTGCGCCCGCGCAGACCGCTCCTGTTGCCCCCTCTTTGGAAGCTCCAGTGGTTCCTGCTCCAGAAGGGGTTGTTCCGCCAGCATCCGAAGAGGCTCCCGCTCCTGTTCCTGCTAAACCAACCAAACAGGAAAAAGCCGAAAAAGCAGTTAAACTGTTGGAAGGATTGTTGGGGCATTAAATGTCGAACGAGAACTTAGCATCAGAAAGAAGACTGTTGCGTCTCGGTTTCTGGGGAGTTTTTGTTGCTGGAAACCTAACCCTTTCTATTCTACTCCGCTTAAGTGCAGGGGCGGATGCGATGCGTGAGCAATATCAGGCCGCTAGCTTCTTGCACTTAGGATTTCTACTCTTTAGCGTTGCTTTCGTTTCCGCTTTATTATTGCGGTTGAAAATGCACACGTTTCTGTCTCTATTCATAGCGGTGGTGCTGTTAACGTGTTTGGGAACCACGCTTCTTTACGGCTTTTTTTCTCCGTTCTCCCTCTTTGCTTATTCCATTGATGCAATGTTGAATGGCCGTTCCTTTCCAAATTTCTCTATAACAGGGAACATCTAAACCATTTTATCGTCATTCCGCCCCCGCATCCAATAGGACGCTGGCGCGAACAACAGCGTTCTTTACAGTGACGATAACGGGCGTTTAACAATCAGGAAAGGGGGAAGCAGGGCTATAAACTTCTGCACCTTTTTCGGCGATATACACTCTTAATTTAGGCATCATATCCTCTTTTTGTGTCTACTTGGCGATCGAGTATGGCCGAACCATCAGCTCAGTGCGGACTGTTGCCATCTCAGGAACGTCCTCCAGGCTTTCAACCGTCACTTCATAGCGTCCTGGCGACAGCTCCAAAGCCGCAAGAGGTGCGTGAAAAACGCCTGTGTTTAAGAACATAATACGCGGCGTAGTCTCTATGGAATCAACCATGATTGGATCATGAGCGAGAGATTTAACTATATAGTGAACAGTTATCGGCCGGCCTTTTGCTTGCCCACCAGTTAAGTACTCAATCCTGTCCATGTCTTCCCGCGTGCGGTTATGGAAGTAACTTAGATACACACCATAGCTTCCCGCGTCCTCAATCACCACTTCACAGGTTAAACGCGTGCCCGCCTTCTCCACCGCGAAGGGAACGGATATGGGTTGCTCGTCTCCGCACTTCCCATACCGGATGGGGTGCGTGACAAAAAGCGCGTTATACCCAAACACCGCGATCCCAGCCAGACTAGCTAAAATCATCGCAAAGGCTCCTTTTCTAGTGCTGACTGACATCGGGACCGCCTTCGACTTTTTCAATCTTGTCTTGTTCAGGGCTATAGACCTTCGCACTTCTTTCGGCGATAAACACTCTTAGTTTTGGCATCATATCCTCTTTTTGTGTTTACTTGGCTACCGAGTACGGACCGACTGTCAATTCCGTCCGGATCATTGCCATTTCGGGGGCGTCCTTCAGGCTTTCAACTGTCACTTCATAGCGTCCTGGGGTGAGATCAAAAGCACCCAGAACGGCAT
>JAGOQV010000046.1 GCA_018063145.1 Alphaproteobacteria bacterium | reverse complement strand
TACGCAAGAAAAATAGCTGAACATATTGATTTGGTTGGAATTTTGGCCATTGAATTTTTTGTAACAAATCAAGGAGATATCCTCGCCAACGAAATGGCCCCTCGTCCACACAACTCAGGCCATTGGACAATCGATGCTTGCGCCGTTTCGCAGTTTGAACAGCACGTCCGAACCGTTTGCGGCCTACCCGTGGGAGCTACCACCCGTCACAGTGACGCAGTGATGCTCAACTTGATTGGTGATGACATAAACTTGTGCCCCAAATATCTGACCAAACCGAACGCTTGCGTTCATATCTACGGAAAAGCCGAAATCCGCTCGGGGCGGAAGATGGGCCATATTACCCTCTTAAAGAACAAAACCACCTGAATTTTTGTGTAAGACCATCAAACACCAGACATACGGAGACAAACATTATGACCTCACCTTCCCCTAAAATAGAGTCATCCCCGATTCGTATTGAAACCGATTCGTTTGGCGAAATCGAAGTTTCCGCAAACCAGTATTGGGGAGCCCAAACGCAGCGTTCCCTCGGTAACTTCAAGATTGGGGGGGAGAGAATGCCGCGCCCCTTGGTTCGGGCCTTAGGAGTTATTAAACGTGCCGCTGCGCAAACCAATATCGAACTTGGCTTGTTAGATAGCAAAATCGGAGTCGCTATTATCCAAGCCGCTGATGAAGTCATGGACGACACTCACGAAAATGAGTTTCCCCTTGTCGTCTGGCAAACCGGATCAGGAACCCAAACCAACATGAACGCGAATGAGGTTATTTCAAACCGCGCTATTGAAATTCTTGGGGGCGTGATGGGCAGCAAGAAACCAGTTCACCCCAACGACCATGTGAATATGGGGCAATCGTCCAATGATACATTTCCAACTGCCATGCATATTGCGGCGGGGGAACAAATTACTCATGAACTGATTCCGGCCCTTGAATATCTCCACGCCTCACTGGCCAGCAAAGCCAAAGATTTTGCCGATATTGTTAAAATCGGGCGCACCCACTTGATGGATGCAACTCCCCTGACACTTGGTCAGGAATTTTCAGGCTACGCCAAACAAATCGAATTTGGCATTGAACGCGTCAAAGCGACCCTCCCCCGCCTGATGCAACTGGCCCAAGGGGGAACGGCCGTTGGCACAGGCATTAACTGCAAAATCGGCTTTGCCGAAAAATTTGCTGCCAATGTCGCAAACATTACAGGCATTCCCTTTGTCACGGCTGAAAATAAATTCGAAGCTCTGGCTTCTCACGATACAATGGTGGAAGTATCAGGAGCTCTGAATGTTCTGGCAGCCTCTCTCATGAAAATTGCCAACGACATTCGCCTGCTAGGATCTGGTCCTCGTTGTGGTATTGGCGAAATCATCTTGCCGGAAAATGAACCAGGCTCGTCCATCATGCCCGGGAAAGTCAACCCGACCCAATGCGAAGCCATGACTATGGTTTGCGCTCAAGTCATGGGAAACCATACAACCGTCACCATTTCCGGCAGCAACGGTCACTTTGAGCTGAATGTTTTCAAACCCGTGATTATCTTCAATGTCCTGCAGTCAATTCGCTTGATTGCGGATGCGTGCCGTTCCCTGACCGATAATTGTGTGGTTGGGATCGAAGCGGATGAAAAGCGGATTAAGAAACTGGTTTTTGAAAGTCTTATGCTGGTTACCGCGCTCAACCCACATATTGGATACGACAACGCAGCCAAGATCGCGAAGAAAGCCCATCATGAGGGAACGTCCCTCAAAGAAGCCGGTATGTCCCTCGGCCTTTTAACCTCAGAGCAATTCGACCAATGGATCAAACCCGAAGAGATGGTAAAACCCCGCAGCTAAGGGATTTTTTATCTGCCAAAGTGACCAAACGCTCGGTCTCCATCGCCGGACATTTGACCTCAATCTCCATTGAGCAGCCCTTCTGGGATGAGTTGGTTTGTATCGCCGAACAGGGGGGAATTTCTCCCTCCACCCTTATTGCCCGCGTAGACAAAGAGCGTGAGACAAATTTGTCCAGTGCTCTTCGCCTTTATGTTCTGTATCACCTCAAACTATAGTTCAAAGGCTTTTGAATCACATCGCAAAATGGAGTAAGCCCTCCTGTCTCCTCAAGTTGATAAATTCCAGATGCCGCCTCTTCGATTGCCTCACTAGCCCGATACCACATTTGCTTATTTTCTTTTTGGTTCCCATGAACAAAATAAGGAACCCGAATAATGATCTCCTCCGGCAAAATTTTTCCGTGCAGCCGTGTTTGAAGAATTGTATTCCCGTCATAAAAAGCCTCTCCATTGACTCCCCTAACAAAATGGCAAGGTCCATCATATTCGATAAGTACGGACCGCTGCGCCCGCGCTCCGAACCTCATGGCCAGATCAAATTTGTGACCGGTTTGAGAACAAGTAAAAGAAGCTTGCGGAGATGCCCCCGCCGCCTCAAAACTCTTGCGCAATCTTCCTTCGGAAGCAGAGGATGTCCCGTTCTCATACGGAGCCTCTATCCCCTTTATTGGTTCTTCAGAAAACCATTGGAGAACAGTCAATAACTGTGCCCGCTCAGGAGTAGACAAGGCAGGGGCTCCCTTGCCATTTGTTGCAATCAACACACGCGAAGCAACCATCTGTACGAAGTCTTGTATCGTTCTTTTTAGGGATTCTTGCCCTGCATCCAGACATAACGAATCAAGAACAGCCAGCCGGTAGAGATATTCTAAAATGTCCCGCTGCTTCAATGATTTTCCCAGTTCTTCTGTCCCCGAAACTAAGACCTTTGAAACTTTTTCATCTGGATAAATAGCCAAACCCGCCAAAGCTGTCGTTATCTCCTGCAGACTAACGTAATGATCTGGTTTTAATTGAGACGGAACCCTCTGGGCCCAACTCCCCAGAAAATTTTCTGGGGGACGAACGCGCAAAGCGTAAAAAGCCCCCATCAAATTGCTGAGAGACCGCTGGTCAAACATTCCCATCTTCCCACTGGCTACAGCACACCATTTCTCCAGCTTTTGCAGCAACGCTGCTTTTCCGGCTTGACGCGCCCCATCGTTTGCAAAACAGGCAAACGCTGAATCCGTTGTCGCTCGTGCGGCAAGATAAAACACCGTCACCAATGTATCAGGATACCTGTTGTTTCTCTCCAGAACTTCTCCAAATTTCCAAGCAAGTATCTTTGGGCCGATATGGGCTTCACTTCTCAATCCTCTAAAAAAATCAAGGAGATGGTCTCTAGAGCTTCGATAAAAACGTGACATACCCTGCAAAACACCCTATTTTTTCTAAAAATAACACCCGACGATATTATTGAAAATATTATCTTGCAAGATAATATTTGATTCTTTGCCCAAAAATCCTTGTAATTTTGTTACTATTTCCTCAAAACATCCCTCTGTGCCACAAAGAAAGGACCCTCAATGCCTATGGACTCTGCTATCATCAAACAGATGATTTTGTCAGCTTTGCCGGAATGCTCCGTCAAAATTATTGACCTCGCAGGGGATGGTGACCATTATGCCGTTCATGTGACTTCATCGGCCTTTGCAGGCAAAAGCCGAATCCAGCAGCACCAAATGGTGTATGCGGCTTTGGGAGATAAACTGCGCGGAGAATTGCACGCTTTGTCTGTGCAAACCTCTGTGCCAACCGTGTAACAGACCAAAAGGAATAAAAAAACAATGACGTCCCAAGCCATATTTGACCAAATCAAAACTGACCTCAGCGAGAATGATGTGGTTCTTTACATGAAAGGAACGCCAGTTTTTCCTCAATGTGGATTCTCGGCAGCAGTGGTTCATGTCCTCTCTAACCTTGGGATCTCCTTCAAGGGAATCAACGTGCTGGAAGATGAAGAGATTCGTCAAGGCATCAAAGAATTTGCCAACTGGCCAACCATTCCCCAGCTTTATATCAAAGGGGAATTTGTCGGGGGCTGTGACATTGTCAAAGAAATGTACGAAACAAAGGAACTTCAAGACCTCCTGAAAAGCAAAGGCGTTTCCTTCCGCGAGGCCGCTTGATCTAGATTTTGGGTAAGCGGGACGAAATATATTCAAGATATGTAAACCTTTAGTAAAAAGAAGGTGACCCTTAAGGATTCTGAGGATATACTGAGAGCTACTGCGTTTTTTGCCGTTTCGGCTTTTTCTCCACTTCTGATGGACTTCAAAAATGTTGAGCCCCAAAATCATTCTACCTGTTGTTCTCGCGTGTGCCATTGCAGCACCCTTTGCACTCAAGAGCGGGGTTTTCCCCATCTCCTCTTCGGCACTAACTCCTGCCGAAAGTTCTGCCGTCGGAGCCGAACCCGCTGCAGGGGGAGATGTGCCTGAAAGCTCTGTCCCCGGCGCACCAGAAGCCACCACCGCCCAGATCACCAATACAACCATCATTCCCTCGATCAGTGAAAAAGACCTTGAGGGGGCAGAAGGCGTGACCGTTGCCGCCTCAGTCATAGGTGAGGCTGCGGAAGACCTCCCTCTGAAAATTACTCCAGACAAACCTGAAATTGTTCACTTGACCCGCGATGCCGTTAACGTGATTGTGGGAAGCGAAGAGCACTTGCGTGTTGTTCCAGATACCAACCGCACCTTGATCGTCATTCCCAAAAAACCCGGAGCAACTTTTTTCAAAGCTCTTGATAATGATGGCAATGTCATTATGCAGCGGCACGTTATCATCGCCGCCCCTCAGAAGAAATATATCCGCATCCGCCGCGCTTGTGCCGATGGAGACGCTTCTTGCAAGGGGTTCAGCGTTTATTATTGTCCAGATATGTGCCACGAAGTCAGCGTGGTTCAAGATGCCTCAACTACGGAGTCCCCTGTTGCCCCAACTGAGGCTTCCTCAAGTGGAACAGAAGCTTCGGCCCCTCCCACAGAACCTATGCAGTAACTTAGAACCCCTTCTCTTTCTCTATTCATAAATAATATGTAGGACTATTGATAATGATCTCGCGCAAAATTTCCCTCGCTCTTCTCGCAGTTCTGGCCAGCATCTCTCTATCAGCTTGCGGTTCAGGACCTGCAGAGGAAGGCGGCCCAGTCGCAACGTTGCCTGATGTTAAAAAAGTGGACAAAACCATTCTCTATGGCGAACGCCGTGAAAGCCTTTCTTCGATTGAGAGCCTATACGGCGCACATAGCAATGACCCGATTATTGCGGCCCGCTATGCCAAAGCCTTGCGTGAAAGCGGAAACTTAAAAAAAGCTGAGCAGATTCTAGCCCCTCTCGTGAAACAAAAAAATGTTCCAACATTAGTCTATGCAGAAACAGCGGCTTTGCAGCTCGAGAACGGCAAGTTTTTGTCTGCTGAAAACTCCGCTCGCCGTGCAATCAAAGTTGACGAGAACAACTACCGCGCTTGGCATATTCTGGGCATTGCGTTAGATGCGCAAGAAAAACATCCGGCGGCGGAATCCGCGCTTCGCAAGGCTCTTGAAATATGGAAGGGTGATGATGACGTTCCTGTCATGAACAATCTGGCCCTTAATCTTGCCGCGCAAGGATACACCGACAAAGCTCTTGATATGCTGTATAAGGCCAAAGCCAAAGACCCCAGCCGCAAAGAAATTGAGCGAAACATTCGGATCATTCGGACACTCAATGAGCCCGCAGATTACAACCTTGCCAAAAAAGGTGTAACAGCGGCCGAAGTGACCAAGCAAACAGAAGAAGCAAAAAAGAAAAAAACGACGACAAATAAAGAAAAAAAAGAAACAAAAGAAACAAAAGAGACAAAGAAATAACTTTGGCATATCCCCAAAGCCAGAGGGAATAGACCTGTTGCAACAGGTCCATTGAAAAATTCAGGAAAGGCCGCATAATGGCGGGAGATTAAGTCCTTTCATGAAATCAACAGCGCATATTATTGTTTTAGGAAATGAAAAGGGTGGTTCGGGGAAATCCACAACCGCCATGCACGTTGCTGTTGGCCTGTTGCGCCTTGGCTACCGCGTTGGCAGCATTGACCTTGATGCCCGCCAAGGAACGCTGACTCGCTATATGGCGAACCGTTTCGATTATATCACCCGCACAGGCCACCCCCTCCCCAGCCCCTTCCATATGCCGATCGAGCGCAGCAAAGCCCCCACTGTTGCAGAGCAAGAAACCAGCGACCATGCTTTTTTGATGATGGCCCTAGAAGAACTCGGAAGCAGTACCGACTTTGTTGTCATTGATACCCCGGGGTCGGATACTTATCTTGGTCAGTTGGCCCATTCCTACGCCGACACGCTCATTACACCGCTCAACGATTCCTTTGTTGATCTGGATGTATTGGCGCGGATCAATCCAGAAACCCGCGAAGTCCTCTCGGCTTCGGTTTATACCAACATGGTTTTCGATCAGAAAAAAATCAAAATGCAGCGCGATGGAATTGAAACGGACTGGATTGTCATGCGGAACCGCCTCTCCTCTTTGGATGCGCGTAACAAGCGAGAAATGGGAGAAATGCTCGAAAAACTTTCTCAGTTGTTCCATTTCCGCCTTGCCCCGGGGTTCGGCGAACGGGTAACCTTTCGGGAGATGTTCCTCAAAGGCCTCACTCTTTTGGACATGAAAGAAGACCCCGACCATTCTATGACGATGTCCGCCCTGTCTGCCCGCCAAGAAGTACGCGAGTTATTGAGAACAATTGGGCCAGAGCGTTTGAAGGGGTATCCCCGCCAAAAACCTTAATAGTTTTCATAATTTTATAGACAGCGCGTCTTTTTCGTGTCATAACATCTCATCCCGTATAGTTCTAAAAGGAGTATCGTCCATGTCCCAAGCCATCCGCCCTGTCCGCAAAGCTGTTTTTCCGGTTGCAGGTCTTGGAACCCGCCTTCTCCCCGCAACCAAAGTTTTGCCGAAAGAAATGCTGACGATCGTGGACCGCCCACTGATTCAGATGGCCGTAGAAGAAGCCATAGAAGCTGGAATTGAACAATTTATCTTTGTAATCAACTACGGGAAAGAAATGCTGGTACAACATTTCGACAACGCCCCTCAATTGATGAAAGTGTTAGAAGCTCGCGGAAAAACCGATCAGATTGAAACCATCAAATCCGCAGCCCTGCCCGAGGGAAGTTTGCAAACTGTTTTGCAACAAGAAGCCCTTGGCCTTGGTCATGCGGTCTGGTGCGCCCATCACGCCGTAGGAAACGAACCTTTTGCCATTATCCTACCCGATGATACCGTTTTGAACTCGGTTGGGTGCTTGGCCCAGATGGTCAAATCTTACAACAGTCACGGCGGAAACGTTGTCGCCGCTTGCGAAGTTGCGCCAGAGGACACGCGCCGCTATGGCATTCTCGATATTTCAGGCCGGCAGGATCAAGCTCTCTCTATCAAAGGCTTGGTTGAAAAACCATCCCCTGAGTTAGCTCCTTCGAACATGGCCATTTTTGGGCGTTACATCCTACAGCCAGAAATTTTCACCTATCTGGCGCGTCATGAACAAGGCGCGGGAGGCGAAATTCAACTCACCGATGCAATGGCTCATTTGCTGGCCGATCAAGATTTTTATGGCTTTCTATTCGAAGGTGAACGGCTCGACTGCGGCAATGAACTTGGCTTTGTTAAAGCGCAAATTGCCTTTGCTCTCAACAAGCCCTCCCTCGCACCGGACATCGCAGAGTATATGATGACGAAACTGCGCGAATACCACGAAGCAGGAAGCAAAACGGCCAAGAGCATGAAAAAAGTTGCGTAATTGGAACTATTTGGAAGGCTGCCCCACTCCAAAATAATTCTGGATTTTGCTTCCCAAAGTAGGCTCTTGAAGTTCAATACGCTCTGGCTCATCAAAGATATTGTCTATCCGGTATCGGTTGGGATCAGCATCTCCTTCTATGTCTGCCCTAATCCACTCCTGAACCAAGGAAAATTTCTCTCTCAACAAATCAGGGGCATGAGCCGGAACGACTTTATCTTTTTCTCCTAAACCAATATCTACAATCATGACAGAGGATCCATTTTTCCGCAGAGCCGAATCAATATCGCCCGCATAGTTCGAATGGACAGCCCCATAAAGCACGACCAGCCCCCCGCCCAAAGAATCGGATGCCTGCCGTACTCTCTCCGCTGTCACAGGGTCTCCTGCACGCCGCGCAGTCATACTCCCCCCATCTTCAACCTCAACGATCTTCCCCTTTGCTTTCTGGAACCTTTCTTGGTCGGAATGAATATCTTCAAAGAGTTTGGGAATTTCATCTTTGTATCCGGAACCATCAAAAAAATCTCGGTTTTGCTCATCATTTAGATAAGAAGCAAACCCCACATAGGCTTCTCTTTGATGATCGCTCAGATTAGGGAGTCTGCCCTCAATCTCTGCCATATACTTATCAAGAAATGCCTTAGGATCTTTATCAATCTCCGCCCCATGCCCACGGCGAAACTTCAGGTAGTCAATTTTCATACCAATTACGAGAGCTTCAGCCTCTTGAGCCGCAGGCTCGGTTTCGACAGTTGCCGGAGCCCCCGTCAAGCTTCCGACACCGATAACCTTAACCCCCTTTTCCATGAGGTTCACCAGAGGTTCATAATAGACTCGCTTCTGTGCAGGAGTCTGGGCATGACTATGAGGCATCCCCTCACAAATTGTCAGAAACTCCTCGCGTGAAATCTGCTTGTTAAAAAACTCATCATAAAGACGCTGCTGCCCAGCAGGAATTACCTCAAGCCCAATGCCCTTAAGCCGTCCGTCCTTTCCACCATTCTCAGCCACCTTAAACGCAAAGCCATGAACATCCTCTGGACGGTAATGGTTATGATCGGCAATAAGTAAAACATCTTCGCCACGATACTTACCCAGCAAGGCGTTCGCTGCTTTATCAAATTTATTCTCTTGCCCTTCTTCCTGCATAAATAATCACTGCCTCTCTCTAGAGAGAATTATTTACGAAAACAATTAAGGTTACCTTAAGGTTTTCTTTTCATTTCAGAATTGGGGATTTTTTTGCTAGGGTTCTTCCTCCTACCTTTTGCGCACTTTAAGGATCCTGCCATGACGTTCGACACCAAAGACATCACCACTCTTTTAGAGCTTCTTTCTTCCCGCATTTGCCATGATCTCGTTTCACCTGTTGGCGCGATCAATAACGGCATAGAATTCATGGAAGACAGTGCAGATGATCCAGACGCGATCAAGCAAGCCAGTGAACTCATTGCACACAGTGCCGGATCTGCGGCCTCGCGCTTGCAAGTTTTTCGTTTGGCCTACGGCGCGGGAGGCCGTGACGGCAATATCAAACCAGAAGACATTCAAAAGGCTTTTGGTTCTTTGATTCGCACAGATGGGAAAATTCGCCAGAGCTGGGACCCTTTCGGTCCCCTCGGCATTGATTCAAAATCCCACAAAGGATATTGCAAGATTCTGATTGGAACTCTGGTCTTAGCTCAGGAATGCCTACCCAAGGGAGGAATGATTTTCGTAGATCCCGGGCAAGGCGAAGAAACTCTGGTGAAAGCCGAAGGGCCAGATGCCACGATTCGCGAGAATGTCGAAGCGGCTCTGGCTGGTGACCTTGCCATTGAAACGCTTGACCCTCGCCTTGTCCATCCCTACGCTTGCGGATTGATTGCACGGACCTACGGATTCCAGATTTCCCTCGCCAAGCAGAGCGAAGGAAACATCATCTGGTCTATTAAGAAAAAGCCTGACTAATTTTTAGACTGGTGCAAAAACAGGAGTTCTTTCGCCAAGAGACGATTCCTTTTCAGGAAGACAGGCAGCTGGTGCTGATCTCATCGCAGACAACGCGCACGCAAATACCCTCTCGCGCCACGCCCGTTGCTCTTCTGCAAACCGCATGGAGCGCAAGCTGTGCTCCCGAGACTCCAACAAATCCGACGACTCCGGAGACTCAGAAACACCTAAGGCCATTTCACCTACCAATTTGTCCAAATCGTGCTCCGGCGACTCCGGAAAAGCAAAGACATCTAGGGCAACCTCACCTACCAGTTGGCCTAACTTTGGGTATTGAAAGCAGTCCTTCAAATAAGCAATCCACCCATCCTCTTGATGAAGACGAGAAAAGGGGTATTTTTCCATAAATCCTCGCGTTGTTTCATACATCCGTTCACGCAAAGTTGGCATTTGGGCAGACAGCTCCTCCCGCAGAATATCCCGCAGAGGAGCCAACGACTCGTTTCTGCCGAGAGTTTGCACCAGCTGCGCAAGATACTCGGTATAAAAAGGGGCCGCATGAACTAGACAATGACAAATCTCGCGAAAATGCTCACGGGAGCACTTGGGATGGCCCTCCCCTGCAACAGCTTGCATAAAAACCAAAGCTTTAGGACCATTTCGATCAGGAGTAATTACGGCGAAAGCGAGGCTTTCGGCCACAGAAGCTACAGAATGCATGAATAAATCCCTCTACGCCACACTCAGACTACCACTCGTTTTTCGGGGCATATTTCCCCAACCGAACCGATAACAAGGCCATTCTACACCTAGCCAAAACGCGGCGCAACAATCCCCCACGACTATCAGGCCCCCTACAGTTACATTTTTACTGAAAAAGGCAATTTTTGACAATAAAAAAATATAATATATTATATTTTAGAAATTATATTATAATAACGTAACTTTTTGTGTAAATACCCCTCTGCCTTTTCCAGACTCCTCCCTTAAAATATCCGCATACAAGAGCATTTTGTACTATTCGGGGCGTGATAAAAAACTTATTCTCACCTTAGAGTATTGTTCGTTTCGACTCTTAAAGTAATAACCTGTTAACCCCTTTCAGGCACTTTAGGGTTGAGGAATTCTATCTAACCCTCCTTGTTTCTGCTTTCTGCGTTTTCGTTTCTACTTTTAGATGTTTTTTATTTCACCGAGTGCGGGAGACACCCAAATGGATGATCTGATTGTTGAATTCTTGACCGAAACCAACGAAGGCCTTCAGGAATTAGACACCAACCTGATCCGGCTTGAGCAAAATCCTAACGACAAGGATTTGATTTCCAAAATTTTTCGGTTGATGCACACCATCAAAGGAACGTGTGGGTTCCTTGGTCTGCCTCGCTTGGAAACGGTTGCCCACCGTGCAGAGAATGTCATGGGACGTTTCCGTGATGGTGATCTGGAAGTAACGCCAGCCTACGTCTCTCTCATCCTCGAATCGCTGGACCGTGTTCGTTTCTTGCTTGGGCATATCGAAGCCAACGGAACTGAGCCAGACGGCGAAGACAGTGAATTGATTGCCAAACTGGATGCCGTTTATGAAGGGCGCGACGGTTCTCCGGAAAGCGATTCCTCCCCTTCTCTATCCTCTCATACGCCCCACCATGAAGAGGTGGCTTTTGACCCTCTTCCATCTGCAGTGGAACCCTCGCTTGAAATTGCAGCGGAAGAGGCTCCAGTTGCCGCGCTTCCTCAACCCCCAGCCCCCGTTGCAGCTAAACCTTCTGCCACAGCTGCCCCTGCCGCAAACAAAGAGGAAACTGGTGATTCGGCAATTGCCAACCAATCTTTGCGGGTTAATGTTGATGTTCTTGAAAACTTGATGACCATGGTTTCAGAACTGGTGCTCACCCGTAACCAGTTGCTGCAAATTTTGCGCACACAAAAGGACACCAGTTTTTCAACCCCCTTGCAACGTCTCAACCACGTTGTGTCTGATTTGCAAGAAGGTGTGATGAAAACGCGGATGCAGCCTATTGGAAACGCATGGGCCAAACTGCCGCGTATTATTCGTGACCTCAGTATTGAACTTGGTAAAAAAATTGACCTTGTCATGACCGGACAAGAGACGGAACTTGACCGTCAAGTTCTGGACATGATTAAAGACCCCTTGACCCACATGGTCCGCAATTCCGGAGACCACGGAATCGAAACCCCTGCCGAGCGGTCACGCGCCGGTAAGCCAGAAACGGGGACAATCAACCTGCGTGCTTTCCATGAGGGCGGACATATCATCATCGAAATTGCCGATGATGGACGCGGACTTCCGGTTGATAAAATCAAAAAGAAAATCCTGCAAAACGGCCTCGCTACCGAAGACGAAATTGCCAAGATGTCAGCCCAGCAAATTCAGCAATATATTTTTGCAGCAGGGTTTTCAACGGCTGAGAAAGTTACCTCTGTTTCAGGGCGTGGGGTTGGTATGGACGTGGTCCGCACCAATATTGAGAAAATTGGCGGCTCCATTGAGCTAAAATCCGTTGAAGGCAGAGGATCAACTTTTTCAATCAAAATCCCTCTGACACTTGCCATTGTTTCTTCGCTGATTGTTGAAGTTGCTGGCGAACGCTATGCCATTCCACAAC
>JAGOQV010000114.1 GCA_018063145.1 Alphaproteobacteria bacterium | reverse complement strand
CTAATCCTGATAGTTTTGCTCATCAACGAAAGAGGATTTCTTTTCAACATCAAGGACGACTTTTTGTTGAGGCTCAGGTTTCGAAGCCGCCGCAGGAGCGGCAGGAAGAGCTGCCCCACTGGTTTCCGGAGCCGGACGAGCTACCGCCCGATTTGCAATCGGAACCGGATAGCCTTTGCGTTCTTTGACCACTTTGCGAATTTCGGCCCAGTCCAATTTTTCAACAGCGGGTCCGGCGACCTTCATAATGAAACTTAAATCCTGTTCCGACATTTGGTAATCGGGAACAGCCCCTTCCCTTTCCATCAAGGCCGCTTGCTCTTGGGTTGGGTGAACTTCGAGGAAGAGACGATCCCCAATCCAACCAGCTTTGATAGGCTGGTCAACCACGGTAACTTTTGTCCCGACAGGGATAAGATCATAAACGCGGGTAATGTCTTCTGGGAACATACGGATACATCCGCTACTGACACGCCGTCCGATTCCGTAAGGCTTGTTGGTTCCGTGAATAGCGATGGTCTGAAAACCAAGATACAAGGCGTGAGTTCCCATTGGATTGTCTGGCCCGGGCTCTACAAACGGAGGAAGGGTCGGGTCTTCACGACGCATCCGGTCTGTTGGAGTCCAAACCGGATCTTCTTTTTTCCGCATCACTTGGGTGACGCCCACCGGCGTTTTGAGTCCATCTCGCCCAATGCCAATAGGAAACGTCAAAGGCGGCTTATAGGGAGAGGTAAAAATAAACATCCGCATTTCTGCAAGATTAATCACCACGCTTTCATGCGCGGCGTTGGGCAGCAAATGCATGGTTGGAATAACAACATGAGCCCCCGCCCCGGGAATCCAAGGATCCAAAGACGGATTGGCCGCCCGCATTTCAACAAACCCGACATCATAATCACGGCCAATATGAACCAGTGTATCTTCGTAACGAGCCGTTACGCTCTTCATCTCGCCAACATAGTTTTCAGAGAAACGACTTTTCCCCGCGCTCAAAGCTGCCGAAGCCTCTGTCTTGGCTCCTTTATTGCTTGACTTGGTGTCGCCCGACCCCACAGCCGCTTGAGCGGACAAGGAAAAGGCGGCCAAAAATGTCGCGGCAAGCAAGCTGCGTTTGAATGTTTTTCTCATTATGCAAATCCCCGACATTTGTCTCCCAAGCTTTTGTCTCATCGCCTCGAATGATACCCAATCTTTATAAATAAGAGATTTAGAAAAATATATAACCCAGACTCTACGGACGGTTTTTATCCAAGTTTGCCGCGACTTTGTCCATAAAGGCTTCGGTTGTCAAATAGTTTTGATCTTTTCCAACCAGCAAAGCCAAATCCTTGGTCATATCGCCTTGCTCCACCGTGGCAACACAAGCCTTTTCAAGCGCGGAGGCAAAGGCCACCAGCTCTGAATTTCCATCAAATTTCCCCCGATATTTGAGACCTTGCGTCCACGCAAAAATCGAGGCAATGGGGTTTGTTGAGGTTGGCTCTCCCTTTTGCCACAAGCGATAATGGCGGGTGACAGTTCCGTGAGCGGCTTCGGCCTCGACGATTTTTCCATCAGGCGTCAGCAAAACAGAGGTCATGAGTCCGAGCGAGCCGAATCCTTGGGCCACAACATCTGACTGAACATCTCCGTCGTAATTCTTGCACGCCCACAGCATTCCGCCGTTCGATTTGATGGCGAAAGCAACCATGTCGTCAATCAAGCGGTGTTCGTACCATAATTTTTGCGCTTCGAATTTGGCCTTAAAGTCTTTTTCATAGACGCTGGCAAAAATTTCAATGAAGCGTCCGTCATAGGCCTTGAGAATCGTATTCTTCGTGGAGAGGTATAACGGATAGTTACGATCCAGAGCGTAATTGAAACAAGCCCGCGCAAACCCTTCGATGGACTCATCGACATTATACATCCCGAGAGCCACACCAGAGCTTTTGAAATCATAAACTTCGTGAACGTCCGCTGGCCCGCCATCGGCTGGCTCATAAGTCAAAGTCAACCGCCCGGGACCCGGGATCTTAAAATCGGTTGCTTTATATTGATCGCCAAAGGCATGACGACCAATGACAATCGGGGCCGTCCACCCGGGAACATATTTGGGAATATTCCGGCAAAGAATAGGCTCCCGAAAGACGGTTCCATCCAATACGTTACGGATCGTACCGTTTGGGGACTTCCACATTTTCTTGAGGCCAAACTCTTTGACCCGCGCTTCGTCTGGCGTGATGGTCGCGCATTTAACGCCGACTCCATACTGGCGGATGGCCTCTGCGGCCGCCACGGTGACCTTATCGTCTGTGGCATCGCGATTCTGGATAGAGAGGTCAAAATATTTGAGATCAATATCAAGAAAGGGAATAATATAGCGTTCCTTGATCCATGCCCAAATGATACGGGTCATTTCGTCGCCGTCAATTTCAACAACGGGTGTCTCAACTTTAATTTTTGCCATAGTCATTCCCTTCTGCCCCAAAATATCTCAGTCCCGCCAGAGTATAACAAAACCGCGCTCATCAAAAGAGACAGATCCCGATAACGCTCAAAAAAAACTTTCCTTATCTGAAAAGAGGATTATAGTTAAGCCCATTGATGACTTATCCATCATCCCGCCTCCACGCCCCCTCCCCCGTCATCCCCGCAACGGCGGGGATCCGGCGAGGGAAGCTGTCAACACGCCAGACCCCCGCCTAAAGCGGGGGTGACAGGAAAGAGAGGATGCGGAGGATGGCAATTGTACAAAAATTGTAAGTCCAAATATGTGCTGCTTCTACCTAATTTTTTGGAGATTTTGCCGATGAAAAACCTTTGCTTACTTCTGAGCCTTATGCTTTTAACCTCTTGTTGTTGCCTACAAAACAAGGGGGGAGATTGCCCCTCTCCACAAGTTGTTGCCACAGTTGAGGGGATGACATGCGAGATGTGCGCCTCGACCATTTCAGCAGCCCTGAAACAAAATCCGAATGTTAAGAACGTAAAAGTCGATGTGGCCGGAAAGACAGTCACGATTGACCTTGTCTCTGGCAAAACGCTAGACAAAGCGGAAACCGAGCGGATTATCAAAAAAGCGGGCTATACCCAAACCGGATTCAAATCCGTCTGCCGCTAGGCATAGACCGAAATCCTAATCCTCTCTGCAGTCACCCCCGCTTCAGGCGGGGGTTTGGCCTGTTGAGGGTTTATCTATAGCCATATACCGCAAAAAACTTGACATAAATTCAAGCCCTCTGCTACTCCTCTTCCCATATCCCCACCCAAGATAGGAGCGAGAGTAGTAAAATG
>JAGOQV010000113.1 GCA_018063145.1 Alphaproteobacteria bacterium | reverse complement strand
AAAATTGGAGCGGGTGAAGGGATTCGAACCCTCGACATCAACCTTGGCAAGGTTGCGCTCTACCCCTGAGCTACGCCCGCGCATTCTCTTCAGAATGGATAGGGATTTATAATCATCTGGAGGATAAATGCAAGCGGGTTTTTTGAAAAAATCAGGCCCCAACCTGAATCAGGGATGTATAATATCCCATCGGCTTGCCACTGAAGGCGTCAGGCTCAATAATGACCAGATTGCTGCGCCGACGAACCTTTTCTGCTACGTCATCCGTCAATTCGTAGTGCATCAAGTCCCCTTCATGGCCTTCACGATCATAAATCAGCATAAACAGCTTCTGATCGCGGTAATATTCCACGCGCTTGACATCCCCCGGGAGGCTCCGGTCACTGACCAAGGCCAAATCACCGTCCGGCAACTGCCCCAGCTCTATATTCATCTAGACACCCCTTGGAGATGGCGCGTTCACAACCGGCGCAGGCTCAGGAGCTTGAACGGCTGGGGAAAGACCAAGGGCAGAGATAGCGGAGCTGTTGCCCTGCAAAGGAGCAAGAGGCTTAATTTCCGCACCGATAAAACTCGTCCGATCAGCCATATTTCTGTAATCCCCAACCTACAATTATACATAATTTTATAAATTATTCAAGTCCTTGCCAGTTTCCGGAGTCTGCACTAAATCTTTTCCTGAAGATTCAACAACACCAGTGGCCTGAAAAGACCTATTGCTTAGAGTTTGCCAGCCAAGAGTTAATTATTGCTGAAGATATGACAATCGCGCCGCAAAAACTTGAAAATAGCCCCCCCTTGGATGGATCAGACTTGCCGCTCCCTCCCCTTGTTTTGCTGGAGAGGTTTTCCGCACTGGAACTGTCGGTCGCTTTGCACCACCATCCGGCGATTTTTACGGTGGCCGAGGGGAAGGATTTGGAGCGGGAAATACATGGAGCCCACACGCGCAACCTTTTTTTGAAGGATCACAAGGGAAAAATGTTCTTGGTCACTCTGACTCAAGAAACACAGATTGATCTGAAAAAACTCTCTGCTCTTCTCGGGGTTGGACGTTTTTCCTTCGGATCACCCGAACGCTTGTGGAGGTTTCTGGGGGTGCGGCCCGGGTCAGTTTCCCCTCTTGCCATTTTGAACGATTGCGAGAAGCAGGTCAGTCTTATTCTTGAAAAGAAGATGATGGAACAAACATTGATTAACTTTCATCCGCTTATCAACACCATGACAATTGGCCTTACGCCATCTGATTTGATGATCTTTCTTGAAAAACACGGTATAACGCCTCAGATTATTGACCTCTCTCCGGCAGGACCGGATTAACCAGACGAAAAGGTTGCACCCCTATGCTCATCGGAATGAATGCCCCCGCTGCACCCAAAGCCAAGACCCCATCAGAGGGAATTGTTTTTGATGTAACCGCCCTGAACTTTGAATCTGCTGTTCTAAACGCCTCGGCAGAAAAACCAATTCTGATTGATTTTTGGGCTCCGTGGTGCGGCCCCTGTCGCCAGCTTATGCCTCTTCTCGAGAAGGCCGTTCTGTCTCGGGGTGGGGATGTGATTTTAGCAAAAGTCAATGTCGATGAGAATCCGGAACTGTCACAGGCCTTTCGGGTCCAGTCCGTTCCAACGGTGATTGCCCTATATATGGGCCAACCTGTTTCAGGGTTTGCAGGTGCGCGCCCTGCGTCTGATATTGAAGCCTTGCTGGACCAATTGGTAGATTTACACAAAAAGAATCAGCCGGAAAAATTTGACATTCCCTCTAGCCTGAAGCAAGCCGCAACCCATCTTGAACAAGGGGAGGTGGAACAAGCCGAAGCTCTCTACGCCCAGATCCTGACACAAAATCCTGCGGAGACCGAAGCCTATGTTGGTCTTGTCCGCTGCTTGCTCGCTGTTGATGATGTGGTCGGAGCGGCGGATTTGGTTGAAAATGCTCCAGAACCTATCCTCAAGGACCCTCGCTTTGGAGCAGCGAAAACCGCACTGGATCTTGCTGTTAACAAACCTGCCATAGATAAAAATATGGCAGAGCTTGAGGCCCGCCTGCTTGCCAGCCCCGATAATCTGGACGTTCGGTTTGAATTTGCTGAAGCCTGTTTTGCCAAAGGATGGAAAGAAGCAGCTGTTGATGCCTTGATTGAAATTATTCGCAAGAACAAAACTTGGGAAGACGAAAAGGCTCGCAAACAACTTCTTAAATATTTCGAAGCGTGGGGGTTCTCTGATCCGGCTAGTGTCACAGGACGACGCAAACTCTCGACCCTTCTTTTTTCCTAGGGCGATCGGACTATATCAGTTTCATGAGCAAAAACCCCTTTGACCCTCTGTTTGAAGATCTTCCGGAAAGCCTTCCCATCTTTCCTCTTGAGGGGATTTTGTTGTTGCCTCAGGGAGATTTGCCTCTCAATATTTTTGAACCACGTTATATTGCGATGGTTGATGATGCGTTGCGTAGCAACCGCCTCATTGGAATGATTCAGCCCTCAGGATGTACTGCGGCCAATGGTCCGGCAATTTTTTCTACGGGGTGCGCCGGACGCATTACCCAGTTTCAAGAAACCGAAGATGGGCGTTACCTTCTTAACCTGCGCGGGCTTTGCCGTTTCAGGGTCGAGGAAGAGCTTCCTCTTCTTCATGGGTATCGGCGCGTTAAACCTGATTGGACCAATTTTGGACCGGACATGGAACATATGGACTGTCCCGATCTGGACCGCGCCGAGCTTAACCAGATTCTTAAAGTCTTTTTTGAACAACATGGGCTCACAGTCAGTTGGGCGTTGATAGAAGATATTCCCAACGACGGACTGGTCACGGCTTTGGCAATGGTTTGTCCCCTCTCTCCGAGCGAGAAACAAGCATTGTTAGAGGCTCCGTGTTGTCAAACGCGGGCCAATCTTTTGTTCAAAATTCTTGACCTCTCGGTTCATCATTCTTTCCACGGCTGCTTATCGGAACATTAACTTGAAAGGGCGCAGACATGAGCACAATACTGGTTGATCCAAGACTTCTTGAAGTGCTGGTGTGTCCCTTGTGCAAGGTTCCTTTGCGGTACGACCGAGAACAGCAGGAGTTAATCTCGGATCAGGCTGGCCTCGCCTATCCCATTCGGGACGGCATTCCCGTTATGCTGGTTGAAGTGGCTCGTAAGATAGAAAAGTAACCAAGCTCCCCCTCACCCTAACCCTCTCCCTCGAGGGGAGAGGGAAAAGAGGGGAGAAACCGTCCTCTCCCCTTGTGGGAGAGGATGCAGGTGAGGGGAGGGATGACAGACTTTTGCAACAGGTCTAATGGCTTTTCAGTCTGTCTTTGAC
>JAGOQV010000045.1:7269-12619 GCA_018063145.1 Alphaproteobacteria bacterium | reverse complement strand
CCAAAGACCCCAAATGTTGCTCAATCAAAGGCTCGACATCGGCCCAATCCAGTTTGCCCACCCCTGTTGCCAAACGCGGCAAAGCCAAAGATGAGATTTTTTCGGAGTCAATGAGGTGACGCAAGGCCTTGAGTGCGTGATTCACATAGGAGAGCGTGGCTGGCCCCGGGTGAACTCCATGAGAATGCGGCCCTTCAACAGGTTCTTGCACCATCAGGCTAACAACAACTTTTCCCTCAGGTCCGCCCCACATCCAAACTTCGCCTGGCTTGGCGTGGTTCTGGTGGCAATAATGACGAAAATCTCGCACCATTGCCGGCCATTGTTCCCGCAAAGCCAATGCCAACCCATTTTCGAAATGGTCAGCCGGAGCCACCGCATGGGCAATTGCTTGGGCCGAGGTGAGAAGAATATCACCAGAAACTTTTATAATCATTTCATACTCCTAAAAACTTACACCTAACTTCTGTTCATCCTACTGCGAGATCACAAAAATAGGGAGGGCAAAAATGCAAGTCTTCCATCCATATTCTCATTTTCTTTTCTGGGCAGATTGTGATATACACGGTTAGGTAGTGCGAAGCTCTCACTAGCCTTGCTTTTCAGCCTTCTGGCTTGGTCTGCGTAACCGTATCAATCAAAATCACAACCCATTAAGGTGTTCCCATGGCACAGAATGCAACCCTCACAGGCCGCGAGCGGTTCTTTGACAAAAACGAAATTATCGTGAGTAAAACCGACATCAAGGGACATATTCAATATGCTAACCCCGTTTTTATGAGAATTGGAGGGTTTGAAGAAGACGAGTTGATCGGAACTCCGCACAGCATTCTCCGCCACCCGCATATGCCCCGCTGCGTTTTCAAGCTCTTGTGGGAAAGAATCCAAGCTGGTCAAGAAATTTTCGCTTATGTCATCAACCGTGCCAAAAACGGAGACCATTACTGGGTTCTCGCTCATGTAACCCCCAGTTTTGATACAAATGGGAAAGTCACTGGATACCACTCGAATCGGCGCGTTCCAGAACGCAAAATAATTGAAGGAACCATCATCCCACTCTACCAGAAACTCCTCGCTGTGGAACAAAGTCACTCGAACAGCAAAGATGGCATGAACGCTGCGCATGAAACCTTAACCGCTATTTTGAACGACAAAGGAGTCTCTTATGACGAATTTATCTTCTCTCTCCAAAATTGAGATCGCTCTAGGAGGAGCCTCTTTGGTTCTGCTCGCGGACCTTGCCGTAGGGTTTTACGAGGGGGCAGGGTTCTCGTACCAATCCCTCGCCACTCTGGTCGGCCTTGGCATGACGGGAGCGGGCTTCTTGATAACCCACCGCGTAAAATCTGAAATTAAAAGAGCCACTAACGCTTGTAAAAAAATTGCAAATGGAGACTACTCCGTTCGTCTCATTGGCATTCGGGATAAAGGCGAGGTTGGAGAACTATTTCACTCCATCAACGACATGACCGACTATAACGATGCGTTTATTCGTGAAGCCACTGCCACGATGCACGCCGTCAGTCAAAATAAATATTACCGATGTATTCTTGAAAACGGAATGCAGGGCTCCTTGCTCCACGGAGCGCGGATTATCAACAAAGCCCTCGTCAGCGTGGGTCATAAAATGAATAACTTTGTTGAAGTCGCCAATGACGTCAACCAATCTCTTGGCAAGGTTGTTGGAGAAATCGGCACAACTGCAGACACCTTGAAATCAACAGCCTTCGTAATGGAAGAAACCGTCCGCATGGCCCGCGATAAATCCAACATTGCTGTTCGGGGGGCAAACGACACATCCATGTCAGTAGATACCATCTCCTCGGCAGCAGAAGAAATGTCTGCTTCAGTTGGAGAAATTTCTCACCAAGTTTCAAAAACATCTCAAGTCGCAGGACGCGCCGTAGCCGATGCCGAAGAGGCCGGAAGGTCAATTCAGGAGTTGGTAAACAACGCCCAGAAAATTGGTGAAGTTGTTTCTTTGATTGAAAACATTGCCAAACAGACCAACCTTCTGGCTCTCAACGCGACAATCGAAGCCGCCCGTGCTGGAGAGGCTGGAAAAGGTTTTGCTGTGGTTGCCGGAGAAGTTAAAAATTTGGCCGCGCAGACCTCACTCGCCACCGAAGAAATTTCCCAGCAAATCGGAGCTATTCAATCTGCGACCGACCATTCCGCCAAGTCATTTGATGAAATCATGCGCATCATCAACGAGATCAACCAGTACACAGCCAATATTTCAGCCGCCATTGAAGAACAAAGCGCGGCCTCAAAAGAAATTGCCAGCTCGGCCCAGCGAGCTTCTGCGGGAACAGCCGGTGTGTCTGAAAGTATTCAAGAACTGGCCGTGGGTATGGGAGACGTGGATCAAGCCGCCAGCAAGGTTCAGTCCGTTACGGAGAGTTTATCGACAACCACAGTTCGCGATGTTCGCGAATTGCTCGGCAAGATGAATAAATTCATGCAGGAATTACAAAAAGTCGCATAGATTTTTTATGGTCCCCACAAAAAAATGCCCGCGTAAAGCGGGCATTGCATTATCAAATGACTGAATAACTCAGCCTACGACAAGGCGACCTCGTCAGTGTGGAAGTTCATAGGACAAGTGATGCTGAACTGCTTGTAACCGAGCCCACTTTTTCAGACTTTCAGCGTTCGGTTGAACTCCCCACGTCTTACAGTATTCTCGACCTGCTTCCGTCAAAGTCCCCTCATCAGAGGTAAGCACATCTTGCTGCACGTCATCATGTACACTTGTCCCTACCAAAAGAGCCCGCTGCGACGTAGCAGGGTCAGCAGTTTCAGTGACATCCGTACAGAAAACCGCCATTCTCGCGCCATCACATTCTGCCGCGAAAATTTTAGACAAACTCCCATTCTCGGAACAATACCACAAATACATCACTAATCCCCTTTTTGCCTGCGTGATTTTGAATAAGGAGAAACATACACTATAATGGTTCGTATAATCAACATAAAATATTATGACTAAAGAAAAAAATCTTCCGCCCCTTCTTCGCTTTGCGCCCTCACCGACCGGATATTTGCATATCGGGCACGCAGCCTCGGCTTTCTTTGCGTGGGATCAAGCCGGCAGATCGGCAGAGCATTTCTTGCTGCGGATTGAGGACATTGACCAGACTCGCTGCCGTTCCGTTTTCGAAGCGGCGATTTATGAAGATCTTAACTGGCTGGGCCTGAGCTGGGAAAAGCCGCCCCGCCGCCAATCTGAACATTTTGCCGATTACCAATCTGTGCTGGACCGGCTGGAAGATATGGGACTGATTTACCCCTGTTTTTGCACGCGGCGCGAGATTCAAGAAGAAATTGCCCGCTCGCCTTCAGCCCCCCACGGCCCAGAAGGGAGCCTCTACCCCGAATTGTGCAAGAAATTGGGGCAAGCCGAACGAACCGAAAGAATGGCGCGAGGGGAGGCCTACGCGCTACGCCTTGACCTTGCCGCTGCCCGCCGCCGCTGCCCTGCCCCATTAACATGGTTTGATCGCGCTTGCGGCGAGCAAATCGCCACACCCGAGATTCTCGGCGATGTCATTCTCGCCCGCAAGGACACCCCCGCCAGTTATCACCTATGCGTCACCCATGACGATGCGGAGCAAGGTATTACTCTGGTCACGCGAGGGAAGGATTTATTCCACGCCACGCATTTACACCGATTATTGCAAGAAATTCTGGGATACCCTGTTCCCGAATACCACCATCACCCCCTTTTGCTGGACCAAAACGGGGTCCGCTTCGCCAAAAGAAACAACAGCGTCACCCTGCGAAGCCTGCGAGAAAGGGGCTTTTCACCCGCCCAGCTTCGCTCTATCATAGAAGATCAGCGAATCTCTCGCCTCTATGATTCTGTCTAATCCCTCCAACAGTCCCTTTTCATAAAGTTCATCATGTCGCAGCCCACTCCTGACCACCAGCAAGAAGCCAGCCATTTTACCAAACTCATTATCGGAGCCATTGGCGTTGTTTATGGCGATATCGGAACCAGCCCTTTATACGCCTTCAAAGAATCGTTTTTGGGAGCCCATTTCGCCGCCGATCCAGCCCACGTTCTTAATATCCTCTCGCTCATCTTCTGGTCAGTGATGATTACAGTGACCTTGAAATACGTCATTATCATGATGAGAGCCGACAATAAGGGCGAGGGCGGAAGTCTGGCTCTGCTGGCTCTTGCCTCACGGTATTCTCATGACCGGAAATGGCTGGCCTTTGTCGTCCCCTTACTCGGGATTTTTGCAGCAGCCCTTTTCTATGGTGACAGCATTATCACACCCGCGATTTCCGTTCTGAGTGCTGTTGAAGGATTGAACGTCGTCTCCTCGCAGCTCGGAGGCTATATCATTCCATTGACCTTGATTATTTTGATGTTTCTCTTTGCTTCACAACGCCTTGGAACTTCAGAAGTGGGAAGGCTCTTTGGGCCGATTATGTGTGTCTGGTTCGTCACCATTGCCGCTATGGGCCTTGTCCATATTTTTAACCACCCCGAAGTTTTGACCGCCCTCAACCCAATTTATGCCGTTAATTTCTTTATCAATGATGGAACCTATGCCTTTTTGACAATGGGTAGCGTGGTTCTGGCCATGACGGGGGCCGAGGCTCTCTACGCCGACATGGGCCATTTTGGCAAAGCTCCGATCCGCATGGCATGGACCAGTTTAATTTTCCCATCCCTAATGCTGAACTACTTTGGCCAAGGAGCTTTTGTCATTTCAAATCCAGAAGGAGTCAGTAACCCGTTCTTTATGATGGCTCCTTCATGGTTCCAATGGCCCTTGGTCGGTCTAGCAACCATGGCAACCATTATCGCATCTCAAGCAGTGATTTCCGGTGCGTTCTCTGTCACGCAACAAGCTATTCAGCTTGGCTATCTGCCACGGATGTCAATTGTCCATACCTCGGAAAATCAAATCGGACAAATTTATGTCCCCTTCATAAACTGGAGTCTGCTGATTTTCGTTTGTATGCTGGTCATCGGCTTCAAAACATCAAGTGGGCTGGCCCATGCCTATGGCGTGGCCGTAACAGGAACCATGCTCATTGACACGTTATTGCTTGGAGTTGTTATTTTCAGATTTTGGAAATGGAAGCCTGTTTTCGCCGTTCCCGTGATGGCCGTTTTGCTGACTGTTGACTTATCCTATTTTCTCGCAACCAGTACAAAAATTCTTCACGGCGGGTGGTTTCCACTTTTCCTTGGCCTTGTGGTCTTTATCATGCTCACCACATGGAAACGGGGACGCGCCATTCTTCACGACAAGCTCCGCAGCGAAAGTATGCCCGTTGATCGGTTCTTGGCAGAAGTCAGCGATAACTTCCCGCACGTCGAGGGGAC
>JAGOQV010000045.1:0-7169 GCA_018063145.1 Alphaproteobacteria bacterium | reverse complement strand
GGTGAACGATGGCCGCGCAGAGCCCATTTCGTATCCCCTAACGTCAGCCGCCCATGCGCGCCCGGGCCAAGACCAAGATAGTCTCCATACCGCCAATATAAAAGATTATGCCGTGACTCCTCTCCCGTTTTTGCATGATTGGAAACTTCATATGCAGGATATCCAGCTTGCTCCATTATCTCTTGAGTCAGGTCATATAAATCGGCGGCAGGGTCAGGGTCCGGTATACGAAACTCTCCCCTTTGGTGACGCAGATAAAACGGCGTGGCTTTTTCGATAGTGAGTTGATAGAGCGAGAGGTGGCCACGAGCAAGAGAAAGAGCCTCGCCCAGCTCCTCCTTCCATGAAGAAAGAGACTGATTGGGACGTGCGTAAATCAGATCAAAACTGAAACGATCAAAGACCGTTCCAGCGGTTTCAATCGCGGCCAAAGCTTGGCTTGGCGAATGCGTGCGGCCAAGAAACTTCAAATCCTCTGCCCGCAAAGATTGCACCCCCAGCGAAACGCGATTGACTCCTGCTGCACGAAAATCAACAAACTTGGCCTCTTCAACCGATGTTGGGTTGGCCTCTAACGTCACTTCCCAATCATTCGAAATTTTCCAGCACCTCTGAATTTTGTCAAGAATGAGAGAAACAGTTTCCGGCTTCATCAAAGACGGAGTCCCACCGCCAAAAAAAACGCTAGTGACAGTTCTTTCGCTGGTTTCCCTTGAGAAATGCTCAATCTCACGCAGATAAGCCCGCGCCCATCTATCGTGGTCTATTGTCTCGGCCACATGGGAATTAAAATCGCAATACGGACATTTCGATAGACAAAACGGCCAATGGATATAAATACCAAAAGTCATTCCGGACAAAAGACCTGTTCAATCAATTTCTTGAACGCACGCGCACGATGAGAATAGGCTTTCTTTTCTGCCGATGTCATTTCAGCAAAAGTCCGATTTTCACCTAGGGGAACAAACATGGGGTCATGTCCGAATCCGTTTTCTCCACGGAGTGGCCAGACCAAATGCCCGTCACACCGCCCCTCGAAAATTTCCTCGCGCCCATCAGGATACACCAAAGCCAGAACTGCTACGAAATACGCCGAACGATCTGGCGTGTCTCCCATTTCTGTGTGAATGCGCAGCATTGAGCGTTTAGAGTCTCTCTCTACCCCGCCCCACTCTGCTGTATGCACCCCGGGGGCTCCCCCCAACGCATTCACGCATAAACCGCTATCATCGGCCAAAGCCGGAAGACCAGAAGCGCAGCACGCTGCGCGGGCTTTAATCAAGGCATTGCCTTCAAAGCTTTCTTCGCTCTCCTCAGGAACGGGAAGAGCGAGATCTGCCGCCGAAACAACATGGGCTCCATAAGGGGCGAGCAAATCTTGAATCTCTACAAGTTTGCCTCGATTATGAGTCGCAAGCACCAATTTGTCTAAGGTCATGCCGCCGCCGTATCCAGTGCTTTTTTCTGAGCCTCGGTTAACTGCGTACATCCCTTCTGGGCCAAAGCCAAAAGTTCAAGAAGCTGGGCTTCACTAAACGGGTCTTTTTCGGCAGTTCCTTGAATCTCGACAATCCCACCCGATCCCGTAATAACGAAGTTGGCATCGGTTTCTGCTGACGAGTCTTCTGCGTAATCAAGGTCCAGAACACCGAGCCCCTGATACACACCGCAAGAAATAGCCGAGATACTGTCCTTGAAGGGATCTGCTTTTAGAACTCCAATTGAACTTAAATACCGGCAAGCAAGTTGCAAAGCGACATAACTTCCGGTAATCGCCGCTGTCCGCGTGCCACCATCGGCTTGCAGAACATCACAGTCGAGCCGGATTTGTCGTTCCCCAAGTTTTTGCATATCCACGACGGCGCGCAAAGCCCGCCCAATCAGCCGCTGAATTTCCTGCGTCCGGCCTGTCTGGCGACCTTTGGCAGCTTCGCGGTCCATCCGCTTTTCCGTAGAGCGAGGAAGCATCCCGTATTCGGCTGTAATCCAGCCCTTTCCAGTGTTTTTCATCCACCCGGGCACGCTTTCTTCAACAGTGGCCGTACACAAAACATGAGTATCCCCGAATTTGACAAGACAAGACCCTTCGGCGTGTTTTGAAACATTACAAATGAGTTCAACGGGGCGAAGCTCAGAAGACAGACGACCAGACGGACGAGACATGGGGGGATTTTTCCTTAATGGGTTATGATTGCAGCCGCATCAAAGCAGGGCAAACAGTCCTTTGTCAAACATTCCCTCTGCTTTCCCCTGCGGTTTTCCCTGTTGAATACTTAAATTTTCTCGCCTTGACGCTGTTGCTTTTCCTTATTTCCTTGCTTATTTTAGCTTCATGAGTGAAGACACATCCCAAAAACCAGACCAATCTCCCCCGCCATCCGGCTTTACCGATCTGTCGGGGCCAGCGGCATTCAAGGCCCAGCAAAAAGCAGAAGAGGAAGCTCTTCTCGCCGAAAACTATCCCTTGCCTAACGATTTGGCCGATGCGGGGCCCGCCCTGATCCGCAAAGTCGTTGAATTGGAAGCGAAAGTCGCTGAGGTTACCGACCAATTGCTGCGCAGCGTTGCCGATATGGATAATTTGCGTAAACGCTCCCTGCGGGAACGGGAAGATGCCAGTAAATATGCTGTGGCCAGTTTTGCGCGAGACTTGCTAGATGTCGCTGACACGTTCCGCCGCGCTCTTGAGGCTATTCCAGAAGATCTGCGGGCAGAAACACGAATTAAACCCTTGGTTGAGGGAATTGAGGCAACAGAGAGATCCTTTCTCAAAAGCTTCGAAAAATATGGTATCCGCCGGATTGAGCCTTTGGATGAACCGTTCGACCCGAATTTTCATGAAGTGATGTTTGAGACAATGGTTCCCGACAAACCAGCCGGAACAATTGTCCAGATTTTAGAACCCGGGTTTGTTTTGCACGATCGCCTTTTGCGTCCGGCCCGTGTGGGAGTTTCCAAGGCAAACAGCGAGCCCACGGCACATCGGGTTGATACAGAGGCCTGACAAACTGGCCTCTCGTTTTATTTTAACCGTTTACGAAGGTTTATTTGTTAGAATTAACAGACTAGGTAATCAACCAAAAACCTTACGTCTCGCACAGGTGGTCCAGATTATGTTGAACAAAATCAAGGTATTTACCCGTAGTGAGCAAGGGGCCACCGCCATTGAATACGCCTTGATTGCCGCCGGAATTTCTTTAGCCATTACGGTTTCGGTTTTTTTCTTCGGACAGCAGATTTACACGCTTCTCTACGAAGACTTGCCAAACGTCCTCGATATTTAGTCCTTCTTTGATCCAGCCGCCATTGTAACCCGCAGCCCATCCAGAGCATCAGACATCAAGATCTGGCAAGACAGGCGGGAATTGCTTTGAAGCCCCATCGCGTCTTCTTCAAGCCGTTCGGTTTCGTCTTCGGTTGGAGGATAGAGTTTTCCTAGCCACTGCGGATCAACATAAACATGACACGTTCCGCAAAGACAAGCTCCCCCACATTCGGCCTTAATCGGAAAGCCATAGTCACGGATAATTTCCATGACACGCCAGCCTTCAATTGCTTCCAGTTCGTGCTCGACTCCGTCAAAATCTGTCACATATAATTTCATGACTTTACTTTACCTTTCCTTCTGCATCGGCAAAAGCTTGGGGAGATTTGGGCAAGAAACCCCGCATAGCAAAAGCCATCGCTGCCGTAGCAATAAGAGCAACCACGGTCTGCGCGGCAACGCTTAAGAACACAATTGCAAAACGTCCTATATCTTCAAGACCACTCCCACCAACGAGGTTGGCAATGCCTTGTGACACCATAATCGCCACAAAAAACAAAGGAACAATTGAAGCAAGAAACACCGCCATCATTCGGATTGATGTCACAAAACCAGCTATATTTCTGAGATATTCGCGAGGAGTCATCAACACAGAAAAGGGGACATGAAGCCACATAAAACGAAACGCCCAAATAGACCCCAGCAGCAGCAAAACAGCGGGAATCAACATAATGGGATTGCCGTCCTCCGGAGCAGCTTCTTTCGCCCCAGTTTGAACATTCGCCAACTCGGCTTGCGAGCCCGCAATCCCTTCCATCAAAAACAACCCATGACGCAAAACATATTCAGACAGCAAAATCAAAACATAAACCAAGGTCGCCGCAACAATTCCTTGCGCTCTCAAAATCAGACGAGCCATTTCGGGACCATCTGTTTTTTGCGGAAGAGTGGTCGGCCAACGTTCCTCCATCAACAAGGTTCGAAGAAACTGCGCAAGCAGCCAGCCTTCGGCGAAACTAGCCGGCAGCATAATCAGCCCCTGACGAAGGAAATTGTCCTGATACTCGAATGAAATAACCACCACCATACTGGCAAATTTCATCAAGATCGGAATAAAAGCTAAGCGAGCAAGATAGGCCCGTTCGCTCCACACCCGCCGATAGCCATAGAAAGCAGCCCCCATAACGTCAGGGGAAAAGCCTGATGGGGACCTAGAAGGAGGGAAAGAGAAAAGATTGTTCATCGAATGTCTTCTGCCACGGCCGTTAATGCTCTCTTCCTGAATCGCTCACACCAAGCTTTGTCTGCAAATCACTGGAAGAGGTCGTATATTGAAACCGCAATTTTTTGTCTGGGAACACGTAACGGAAAGCCGCCTGAGCCATCAAGGCTCCCTCATGGAACCCAGATAAAATGAGCTTTAATTTTCCCGGGTAAGAATTAATGTCTCCGATAGAAAAAACTCTGGGGGTCGAGGTTTCAAATTTTTCAGTATCTACTGGAATTAAATTTTGATGAAGGTTCAAACCAAACTCAGCAATCGGTCCCAGTTTCATGGTTAGTCCATAAAACGCCAACAACCTCTCGCAAGGCAAGTTTCCCTCGCTGCCTTCCCTATCCCGAAGCGTCAGGCCAGTCATTTGCCCTCCCTCTCCGGTAATGCCTGTAATATCGGCAATGACGAGTTTCATTTTCCCATCTTCCACGAGGGCCCGCATCCGCTTGACACTGTCCGGTGCGGCGCGAAATTCATCACGACGATGAACAAGCGTCACGCTCGCCGCAATAGGTTGCAAATTCAAAACCCAATCAAGCGCGGAGTCTCCCCCTCCGGCAATAACCAGATGTTTTCCAGCAAACTGATCCATTTTGCGGACAGCATAGAAAACCGAGTGCCCTTCATAGCGTTCAATTTCGGGGATAGATGGTTTCTTGGGCATGAAAGACCCCCCGCCGGCTGCAACCACAACCACCGCTGCCCGAACAACCACTCCGCTGTCTGTTGTAACTTGCCACCGTCCATCATCCATTCTGGTCAAAGTCTCGGCCATTTGTCCGAGATGAAAAACAGGTTTGAACGGCGCAATCTGTTCCATCAAGCGATCGGTCAACTCCTGACCTGTGACCACCGGATACCCGGGAATATCATAAATTGGTTTTTCAGGGTAAAGCTCTGTGCATTGCCCCCCCGGGCGGTCCAGAATATCAATCAAATGCGCCTTCATATCCAAAAGGCCAAGCTCAAAGACCGCAAAGAGCCCGACAGGACCCGCCCCAATAATTACAACATCCGTTTCAAACGTGTTGGCAGAAGAAGAATCGTCCCGAACGGTCATAAGCTTACCTCAATTAAAGAGAAGTTCTATCTTTGATCCCCCCAAAGGGTCAACCGAAATTGGCGAATAAGAGGGAAAACTTTGCCGTCCTGCAAAAACTTGCCGCTCTGTCTTCTGCCTACAAAAGAGAAAAAGAGCCTCTTGCTTTGGGTCCCGATCCGCAACCCATTGATAGTTATGAATATAGACGCGGTTCTTCTTTTGGCATGGATCTCGCAAGGTATCTCTCGAGACACTCACGAAAGATGTTTGAAGGATATATAAGAATATGACGATGGGCCAAGCCTCTTTGGGATACACCACCACCCCGCCCCTTTCGCTCAGCTCTCTTGCGACGCTAGAGAGAAAGCTGGCCGAGCTAGAAAACCTGCTGGTGACCGATCCTTTAACAGGGCTTAAAAACCGCAGGGGTTTTGCCGAAGCCTTCGCCCGTGAGGTGGGAAGATTAAAAAGATTTCAGTCCCACGGCGGTTTGCTGGTTGTGATTGACCTTGATAATTTTGCACAAATCAAAATGGTTTATGGCCAATTAGCAGGGCAGGCTTGCCTGCGCCTCGTTGGCAAAACTCTGGCCCATGAAGTTCGTCCAGCCGATGTGGCCGCCCGATTTGAAGGAGACGAATTTGTTCTGCTCCTCGCCGATGCCAAACGGGACGAAGCTCTCTCAAGGGTGCAGACCTTGGCGTGGCATCTTAACAATCTTTCGTTGGCTTGGAACGGGGAGGAAATCCCCATCTGCGCCAGCGTTGGTGTCAAACCCTATTCCAGCGGCGATAGGGCAGAGACTATTTTCGAGGGGATTGGCTCCAGCCCGAACCCCCTCGCTGCCGCACCGTCTGTTCACAGCCAAGAAGGAGAGTCTTTGGTTTCGTAACCACCGCCTATTTTCCAGCTATCTGTTGCTGCTGTCCCCCCCCCTTACCCCTTGCAGCAACAGATTCTCTCAGCCCGACTTGTGTCCCCCCCTTACCCCCTCACAAGTCGGGCTTTTTCTTGCCCGAATTTTCTTGACAAATCTTAATGTTATGTTAAAGAATGGTTCGTTGATGTCTTTTTGAGAACGAGAACCATGCCAAGCAACGACAACCATCTCTCTAGCGAACAATTCGAGGACTTGCTTGCGTGCCTTGAAGGCAAGGATGCTGATCCGGAAAGCAAAGACTCCGCCAAAGATACTTTGCGTGGAATTTTCAAAGAGAACGCTCGGCTAAGAGAGGGCACCACGAAAGACCCGATGACAGGTTACGCCAATTTTCAAGGTCTTCGCGAAGCCGTAGAGCAAGAAAGATCACGGATTGAAAGGGGGCAGTCAAAAGGGTTTGTTCTGGTTGCCCTTGACCTTGATAAGTTCAAGCAGGTCAACGACACCCATGGCCACGCGGCAGGAGATGCCGTTATTATCGAATTTGCCAATCGGGTCGAGAACAGGTTGCGTCCGGTCGATACACTCTGCCACAAAAGTGGCGATGAATTTTGGGTTCTGGCCACCAACACAACCCTCGCCGAGTTTGAGCCCATTTTTGATCAAACTCTTGTGGAGATCACCCAAGACCCCATGACCTATGACG
>JAGOQV010000112.1 GCA_018063145.1 Alphaproteobacteria bacterium | reverse complement strand
CATTTTTCAATCTCCATACCGCTTCTGAAAAAACAACTTCGCCTTATGTATATAAACATTCAAAATATGTCAACTTATTATCCCCTCCCACGCGCTCTTGAATTTTTTTCAAAATGCAGGTAATTTTTTATTGACAT
Source organism: Alphaproteobacteria bacterium (assembly GCA_018063145.1). GTDB lineage: Bacteria > Pseudomonadota > Alphaproteobacteria > Micavibrionales > Micavibrionaceae > UBA1573. Next base: position 3,237 of record JAGOQV010000112.1, on the reverse strand, counting down.
AGATTTTATATTTGTCGTAATAGTTAAACCATGACGCATGATGAATTATTAAGCATCTCCCGAGTCCGACGATCCCCGCCAACAGTTTTGTGTGGCGGAGCGGCGGCGGGTTTTCCGGATTATTAATGATGAACCAATCACCCTCTGTTCTTCCGCTTTCTTTTCCTTGCTAATTCGAAAGACAGATAACGATGATTGTAACCGAAGAATTTTTGACACAGGCCCAGCCTGCGCCCTTTTCCCCCATTGAACTGACCACAAGCGATATTCCCCAGATTCTGGACTTGATCGCAGCGGTGCGGGACGCTCTCCCCGAAGGCGAGAAACATTTTCTCAAACCCAAAACCTCTGCCGAACTGACAGCCTTGCTGGAAAACGGCGGCAGCATTTTGGCGATGAAGCCAAGGGATGGAGGGAGTCTCGCCGCCCTGACGATTGTTAATCGGGAAAGGGAAAATTTGGCCGTCCTTCAATCGGTGTGCGTCCATCCAGATTTCAAAAGGCTTGGGCTAGTCAGTGCCCTCATGGAACACAGCGAGAAATGGGCACGGGAGAATTCTATCTCTCTCTTCCTCGCCAAAGTCGCCACCGCGAACGAAAAAAGCCAACAGCTCTTTTTCTCCGCCGGATTCAGGGTTGCGCGGGTAGGGACAGATGAAGAGCTAGGATATGCGTTTAATATCTTTGCAAAATCGCTTCCCCCTCTTGCCAATAGCCACGCTCTCCAGTCTAATGGGATCTATGGAACACGCTACCCCGCCACAGCCCGAGAAGCAGCCTTTACTTCTTGAAGTAAAAGACCTCTCCGTCCGGTTCAAAACGCCGACGGGGAATTTTGATGCGGTAAAATCTATCAGCTTCTCTCTTGCCAAAGGGGGAAGCCTTGCCTTGGTGGGGGAATCCGGTTCGGGGAAATCCGTTACCGCTTTGTCGATTCTGCAATTGCTGCCCTACCCGCTGGCATCGCATCCTTCGGGGTCAATAAACTTTGCTGGTCAGAACTTGGTTGGTGCGTCTGAAGATGTTCTGCAAGACATTCGCGGCAAACGAATTGGCATGATTTTTCAGGAACCCCTTTCCTCCTTGAATCCGCTTCATACGATTGAACGTCAAATTGGCGAGGTTATCGAACTTCACCAAACACTCGGCCGTAAAGCGGTTGAAGAACGGGTTTTGGAACTGCTGGATCTGGTGGGGCTGCCCGGGATGAAATCCCGCTTGGGGTCCTACCCGCATGAACTCTCAGGCGGGCAGCGGCAACGGGTGATGATTGCAATGGCTCTGGCCAATCATCCTGATTTGTTGATTGCCGATGAGCCGACCACGGCTTTGGACGTGACCATTCAAGCCCAAATTCTTGACCTGCTGCAAGACCTGCGCAAACGGCTTGGCATGGCCCTTATTCTCATCAGCCATGATCTCAAAGTTGTTGAAAAAATGTGTGATACAATCTGCGTCATGAAAGGCGGGGAGATTGTGGAACACGGCCCCTGCGCTGCGCTGTTTTCCGCTCCATCGCATGACTACACTAAACTGTTACTGGCAGCCCAGCCCTCCTCTCACCTGAAAATTTCCAACGAAACCTCTCCGGTGGTGATGGCCGGAGAGAATATCAACGTCTCGTTTCCGGTGAAGAAATCACTGTTTGGCAAAGTCATCACCTCGGTTCATGCGGTTGATAATATCTCGCTTGCCATTCGTGAAAAGCAAACCTTGGGGGTCGTGGGGGAGTCAGGATCGGGGAAAACCACGCTTGGCCTTGCCCTTTTGAAGCTCACCAAGTCGAGCGGAAAAATTTTGTTTGAAGGAAAAGATATAGGGGACACCGGCGGCGATGATCTGAGGGCTTTGCGGGCCAGAATGCAAATCGTGTTCCAAGATCCGTTTGGTTCTTTGTCGCCGCGCTTGTCGATTGGACAAATCATCGGCGAAGGTCTGGACGTTCACTGCAAATCGTTCAGCAAGTCTGAACGGGAAGATATGGTGGTTGAAGCTCTCAAGGATGTAAAACTTGATCCGGAGACACGGCACCGCTTTCCTCATGAATTTTCGGGGGGGCAACGGCAGAGGGTTTCAATTGCCCGCGCCCTTGTTCTTCGTCCGCGCTTTATTATCCTTGATGAACCGACCTCGGCCCTTGATGTTTCAGTTCAGGCGCAGGTTGTAGATTTGCTTCAAGAGCTTCAGGAAAAACACACTCTCTCTTATATGTTCATCAGCCATGATTTGCGGGTGGTGCGGGCGGTTTCTCATCATATTCTGGTGATGAAAGACGGCAAAATGGTTGAGTATGGCAAGGCGGCGGATGTTTTTGACCATCCCCAAACGGCCTATACGAAGGCCCTTATGGAAGCCTCTTTGCACCTGCGCACCGCAAAAACAGCCTAATTCTTGTAAAACCTGCTTCTTTTGCGGTGATTTCCTCTTGCATTCCGGTTCAGAAAGGGCGATAAACGGCCCTACTTAAGTTTAGAAAGAGGTGATTTTAATTGGTAACAGTCTCCGTTCGCGACAATAATGTCGATCAAGCTTTGCGTGTTTTGAAAAAGAAACTGCAACGTGAGGGCATCTTCCGCGAAATGAAAATGCGTCGCGACTTCGAAAAACCTTCTGAAAAGAAGAAGCGTGAGCAAGCCGAGTCCGTGCGTCGTAGCCGCAAAATGGACCGCAAACGCCGTGACCGTGATGGGTTTTAGAGCCTAACCGATTTCTTTATCCTTCTTGGAAAATTAAAAGCCGCCCAATGTTTCAGGCGGCTTTTTTGTTAGCGTCCCTCTTCTGCGGCTCTACCGTTTTTTCGCACTCCGGCGACCTGAGGTTCCAAGCCCAATATCTTTGGCCAGTTTGCTCCGCTGTTTGGCGTAGTTCGGGGCGACCATCGGATAATCAGCGGCGAGCCCCCAGCGGTCACGATATTGCTCTGGTGTCATGTTATAGGCTGTCTTCAAGTGACGTTTGAGCATTTTCAGTTTCTTACCATCTTCCAGACAAACAATGTAATCGGCCATGATTGATTTCCGAATAGGAACGGCTGGTTGGGGACGCTCGGAAGAAACAGTTGCGGGCAGAGCCTCACCTCCCACATGAGAGAGGGTCTTGAACACTCGCTCAATCAAGGCAGGAATCTCGGCAACCGGAACCGAATTGTTGGACAAGTGAGATGCAACGATTTCAGTCGTCAATGTTAAAAGATCAAAATGTTTTACTGCTTCGCCCATTTTCTTTTCCTTTTATTTT
>JAGOQV010000111.1 GCA_018063145.1 Alphaproteobacteria bacterium | reverse complement strand
GAAATCAATCTAGCCCGATGGCTGACTTGTATAGCTCTAGCAGCTCTTCTTCTTCACGGCGTTTTTCGGTTTCCATTTTGCGAAGACGGACCAACTTGCGCACCGTTTTAACATCAAAGCCAACGCCCTTGGCTTCGGCATAAATGTCTTTGATGTCATCGGCCAGTCCCTTTTTCTCTTCTTCGAGACGTTCGATTCGATCAAGATAAGCAACCAACCGCTTCCCCGCGACTCCCCCTACATCTTGAGCTTCGTTTTCTGCAGTATTTTTTTTGGCAACTGATCCAGACATCAAAAATTCCTATTTTTCAAAAAATTAAGCAAGAGGCAGGGAGAGTACCCAAAAACCACAGCAACGACAAGACAGAACGCAACAAAAAACTCTATCTTAATCTATCTGGCTGGCCCAACGTTCCAACGTTCAATCACAACTCCCATGACCTCACTCTCCAGATTTTTCATGTCCATCGGAACACGGCCAACCTGAACTTCCACAAGTACCTTCTGACTTTGCGCGCTTAGGCGCTGCCCTTTTTCGATCTTTTTGATGCTTTGATCGTAGTAGGTCAACAAAAGAGGAATCCGGTAAACCCAGTGATATGTTCCATCAAGGGGAGCTTCCTTAAGCAAGGTCGGTGTTCCATCGGTAATGGCCTGAAGCCGCATTTTGCTGCTCTCCAAAGAATTCAACAACCCCATGCGTGTCAGATAGTTCTGGTACTCCTGAAACCCGTAAGGCAGGAAGGAAGATTCTATTTTTTTGCTATCTTCCGCCCATGTTGGCGGATTGATAGAAAGAGCATCCGTTACGGCTCCGGCAACCCACTCCCCTACTTGTTCAGGACTGCGGTGAGCTTTGTCCAAAGACTCTGTGCTATTTTGGTCATTGCCATTATGCTCATAAATCGTCATCAGATTTTTTTGGGAGTCAGTTTTGGGCGCAGATGTTTTACCGTTTCCAAAAGGCGCCTGCAAAGTTTTTTCAGGCGGCGGCCCACCTCCTCCCTCTTCCGAGGGAGCCCCAAACAATTTCTGCCAGAATGACACCTCGGCCTGCGCAGGACCAACTTCCCCTAGCCAGAACAGGCCAAGGGTCACGAGAAAAAACCCTGAAAATTTCATTTTTTTATATTGGCCCGACAAAGAAAAGGAGGAACAACCGACTTCATAGTACCAATTGCTTGACCTATTTTCACTATGTTTTCAAGCCGACGGTCCAAAAAAGCCTGCGTCACAATGGCCTCTTTGCTCTCATCCGTGATCCAGACCATGAAAGTTCCCATCAAAACCGAGGAAAGAAGCCCCCTTTTGGTATAACGGTTGTAATCGGTTGAGGTATCCCCTGCCCAGTTCCAAATGCGGTCCGAAGTTCTGTAAAGCACTCGCTGTCCATAAAGAGCCCTCGTTGGCACGCTCCAAAAGGCAAGGCTTTTCCTCACTTCTTCCTTTTGATGCTCGACAACTGCCAATCGGGTCAGAATTGCCAGCCGGATGCGGTCTCTCACCCGCAAAGAGGAGCAAGAGGCATCCTCAAGACCAGCAAGCATCCGCCGATCCACATAATCCGCATAATGGGCCACAACATCGGAAAGCCCCCCGGGAAACATGGAACTTGCCATATCATCTTGATATCCGCAAATCTGGGCTGCCTCGGTCACGTCTTCCCACGACCAACCTTTGTCTCTGACGTGGAGCAAGATCGTTTCTAAAAGAGTATCGCGAATTTCTATCGAATGAACTGTCATGGGTGTTCCTTAATAATGTCTGAGAAAGCGTATCAGGCTCCTTTCCGCTTGAAAAGTTTTGTATGTATTGCAGCGCAACGCACAGACAGGTATGACTAGATCTATCATGACTTCGAAACCGCCACCTCCGCCCGTTACGGCCGCGACCAAAGCTGAAAATCTCGGCGGTCGGGTTAAGCGGTATGGGCAGGTTTCAACAACGATGGCAGGCCTTGCGGCACGTCTGGCCGGTGAAAAATTTTTAGGGCTCAAAATTGAAAAAGAGTCCCACGCGCAAGACCTGATGCGCACTCTCGGAAATTTGAAAGGGCCTTTGATGAAGGTCGGGCAGATCCTCGCCACGATTCCCGAGGCCCTCCCCCCTGAATATGCTGAAGCCTTTCAGGAACTTCAATCCAATGCTCCTCCGATGGGGTGGTCTTTTGTTCGCCGCCGGATGCGCTCAGAGCTAGGGCCGGATTGGGAAAAAAATTTCAAGTCCTTTGAACAAACAGCCGCAGCTGCCGCCAGCCTTGGCCAAGTTCATAAAGCTGTCACTCTGGATGACCGTCTGGTTGCCTGCAAACTTCAATATCCGGACATGGAATCGGCCATTGTTGCAGATCTCAATCAGCTCAAACTGGTCTTCTCCCTATACGAAGCTTACGACAACGCGATTCAAACCTCGCTCATTCACGCCGAACTGGAAGAACGTCTGCACGAAGAACTTGATTACCAGCTCGAAGCGAAATACGAAACTCTCTACCGAAAAATTCTGGCCAAAGAAAAAAATATTCATGTGCCGGAAATCATTCCGTCTCTTTCAACCAGCCGACTTTTAACCAGCACATGGTTAGAGGGCGAGAAAATTCTCTCCTTCAAAAATGCCAAACTTGACACTCGCAACGACATTGCGATGAATATGTTTCGGGCATGGTATGTGCCTCTTTATTATTATGGGCTCATTCACGGCGACCCCCATTTGGGGAATTATTCGGTTTGTCCGGACCGGTCCATTAACCTGCTTGACTTTGGCTGTGTGCGAATTTTCCCGCCCGAATTTGTTGGCGGGGTAATTAACCTCTATCATGCCCTCTTGCGTGAGGACATGGCTCTCGCGGTTCATGCCTATGAAACGTGGGGATTCAAGAATCTGAACAAAGGCCAGATCGAAACCCTGACAATTTGGGCGCGGTTTCTTTACGGCCCTCTGTTAGAAGATAAATCACGAGTCATCGGCGAAACCAACAATGGCGTTTATGGCCGAGACACAGCCCGCAAAGTTCACCAGAGACTACGTGAATTTGGCGGGGTCAAGGTGCCTCGCGAATTTGTCTTTATGGATAGAGCTGCTTTGGGGCTTGGTTCGGTCTTTATTCACCTGCAGGCCGAGATTAACTGGCATCAGTTATTCGAAGGGCTTATTGACGGATTTGACCCTGAAACCCTTAGGAAACGACAGGCTGATGCCTTAAAAGCCGCAAAGATCAAGACTTCTTAAATTAAGGACTTGCTTTTAGGGAAGCGGTAAGCTACAAGACACACGCTCCAAGCATTTAAGGAAGCTGTCATTTTTCTTTGGACGCGGGGTGGAGCAGCCCGGTAGCTCGTCAGGCTCATAACCTGAAGGCCGTCAGTTCAAATCTGGCCCCCGCAACCAA
>JAGOQV010000110.1 GCA_018063145.1 Alphaproteobacteria bacterium | reverse complement strand
CCTGTAATTGGGGTCGGAGCCGATGAAGAAGACAAAGGAGCCTCACTGACTGGAGCAAGTGGAGCCGCAGAAACCGTTGCACTGTTCGTTGCCGAGGTTGCGGAAGATGTAGAAAGAGTCGGTTCACCCGCGAGCTTCACGTAACTAATAACTTCTTTGACGCCTTTGATCTTACGAGCAATGCGAATGACCGTATCCAGCTCTCGCTGATGTTGAGCAACCCCCATGAGATAGACCGAGCCTTGTACTGTTTCGATAGAATAGTTGACAGATTGAACATATTTTTCAAATGTCAAACGCGTGCGAAGCTGGCCAGAAATCCAAGCATCTGTCGTATAAGAGCGGAAATTATCGGGGTTCCCCACACGAATTTCATTGATAACCTGTTTAACCCCTTTGGGTTGCCACGCAAGACGAATGGCTTCAACACGATCTTCAGGGTTTTGAACAACCCCCGTCAATAAAACCCGCCCTTGGTTGACGTTGAGATTCAACTTTCTGAACATCTCCACGCTGCGCTTAAACCACAAGTCACTAATTTTAAGGCGAATGGCTTCATCGGTCAGAGATGTTTGCAAACCGCCTTCCTTGGTTGCCGCCATACCCACAGCTGCCCCCACTCCCGTTGCCAGCCCCACACATCCCGACAGCAAAAAGGGCGAGGACAAAAGAACCGCAGCCAATATTACTTTTTTCATGAGAGCCTCTCGCGTCACATCATCAGAACGAATCATTCGCCCCATTATGTAGGGGCTTCCCATGCATTGTCCAGATGGCGAATGCACAAACCGGACACGGCAACCACATCAAAACGCAAAGAAGAGGGCGTCTTTTTCCTTTGCCGCGCCAGAAAATGCCCTGCTGCGGCCCCAATCCTACGCCGCATTAGGGGAGTCACCGCAAAAACGGCTTCTTCAATGCTTCGTCGCTGTTTGACCTCGACAAAAACAATCCAGCCTCTTCGAGACACAATCAGGTCAATTTCACCAACAGAAGTTTTGTATCTCCACGCCAAAATCCGATACCCTTTGAGAAAGAAATACAAAGCCGCATATAACTCGGCTCCAAGCCCCCGTTCATAGCTTGAAGATTTCAGCCTCATTCCTCATCTCGCAATTCGAGAGCGCGGCTATACACCTGATTTTTAGGAACCCCCAGCAAAGCAGACACTTTCGCCGCCGCATCTTTCAAAGAAAGATTTTTCATTTCGGCTTTCAGCATCTCGTCCAAATCGCCCGCTTGCGAAACGATCTCTCCGCGCCCAATAACCAAAACGATCTCGCCTTTGGGCGGCCCATCTCGTTCCAGACGATCGCAGATTTCCTCGACCTGACCAGTCCAGACTTCTTCAAATTTTTTTGTCAATTCCCGCGCAACAACCATGGGACGGTTTCCCAGTATCGCCAGAATGTCTTTTGTACTTTCTTCAAGCCGAGGAGCTGTTTCAAAAAAAATCAAAGAAGCCTCGGCGTTTTTCCACTTAGCCAAAACCTCTTGGCGTGCTTTGGTTTTAGGTGGCAAAAACCCACCAAAAACAAACGCATCACTTGGAAGCCCTGAAAGTTGCAAAGCCATCAAAGGCGCGTTGGCCCCGGGCAGACTGGTCACATACAGCCCTCTTGCCATAGCCTCTCGCACCAGTTTATACCCGGGATCGGAAATGAGAGGCATTCCCGCATCAGAAATAAGAGCTATGCAAGCCCCCGCCTCTATTTTTTCCAGAATCATTGGCCTTTGGTAATCTGCGTTATGGTCATGATAAGGACACAGAGGAACCTTCAGCCCATACGCCGCCATCAATTTCGCGCTCACCCGCGTATCTTCGCACGCAATCAAATCTACCGATGCCAAAACCTCCAAGGCTCGCAGCGTTATGTCTTTCAAGTTTCCAATAGGCGTCGCCACCAAATAAAGCCCAGATTTTAGCGGCTTTTTTTCGCCCTGTGCGTTTTTTACAAAAGTCACTGGCACGGTGTTCTCATTTTGTGTAGGTTTTTCCATCATCATTTAAGTATTAGGAGACCCGTTCATGTGGCGCAATCAGGTTTGTGGAGCTTTCCCCTCTTTTCGGCCTCTTTTTATTGCCGGCTTGCTTCTCCTTTCGGGATGCTCGGTGTCTTCTTCGCCTTGGACACCGTCCAATTCTGCAACACCCGTACCCGCCGCCCCTACCACAGCCTCTCAACCACAAGCAGCGGTATCGCCCCTTCCCGCTACCCCCTCGAAAGTCGCCCTGCTTCTCCCTCTCACAGGCAAAGGGGCCGAGACGGGACAAGCCATGCTGAACGCTGCCCAGCTTGCCATGTTTGACCTCGGAGGCAATAGCTTTGAACTCATGCCCAAAGACACAAGCCAAGGAGCAGAGACAGCCGCAAATGAAGCTCTCGCCGAAGGCGCAGGACTTATCTTAGGCCCTGTCTTCGGACCCGATGCCAAAACCATTGCCCCCTTAGCGCGAGCCCGTGGCATTAACATTCTGCCCTTTTCAACCGACACAAGCGCGGCGGGTGGCAACAGCTTTCTTATGGGGTTTGTCCCCCAAACCCAAGTTGAGCAGATTATTGATTTCACTCTTGGTCAAGGAATGAAACGGATTGCCTTGATTGCAGCTCAAGACGCCTATGGCGATGCGGTCACCGCCACTTATCAATCCAGCTTGGCTCGTCACGGCGTGCCCTCGGTCGGTGTTCTTCGGTTTGCAGCAGGTATGACCCCCAGCGATTCTCAAATTCTTGATTTGAGCAAACGTCCAGCCTCGCTCCCCTCTGGCATGAGCTATAATGCGATGAGTTCTGTTCCGTTTGATGCCGTCTTGATTGCAACGTCTGGACCACAAGCCGAAAAAATTTCAAATCAACTGACTGCCATAGGACTGCCTCCCTCTTCTGTGCGCCGATTGGGAACAGGTCTGTGGGATCAAGCCGAAACGGCTCGCTCCCAATCCTTACAAGGTGCGTGGTATGCAGCTTCTTCCCCCCGCCTTCGTCAGAAATTCGAAAAACGTTATCTTGAAACTTATGGACAACCTGCCCCCCGTCTCGCCTCTTTGGCCTATGACGCAACTGCACTCGCCGTTGTTCTTGCCAAAGCGGGGCGTGGATATGGAAGCGAAAGCTTGACCAGCCCCAACGGGTTCTCGGGGATTGACGGAATTTTTCGCTTCCGCACAGATGGACTTGCGCAGCGCGGACTTGCCATTCTTGAAATTAGAAACAATATGGCCGTAGTTGTTCGCGATGCCCCGTCTAGCTTTCTTTCTAAAGGAGAATAGGATTCTTCTTGCCCCTACGCCGCCAGAAGACTAAAACCTCTTCTCCTGATTTTTTTACCTTTTAGTTACCCGTGAGGGATTGCCGATGATGTCCTCTACCTTCTCCCCCCGCCTTGTCGAAGA
>JAGOQV010000109.1 GCA_018063145.1 Alphaproteobacteria bacterium | reverse complement strand
TAATATGAATAATCTCTTGGGCTTTTCGATCTCGCTTAAATATGTTCCAATGCGGAAATGTTGAATTACATCCTCCGCCGTTTGATGCTCATGGTTCCGACAATTCTCGGAATTCTTTTTGTTAGCTTTGTTATCATCCAATTTGTCCCCGGGGGGCCAGTTGAGCGCATGATTGCGCAGCTTCAAGGCCACGGAACCGAAGCGACGTCCCGCTTTTCAGGAGGGGGGGGAGGAGAACTTTCTCCGCAAGCCACGGCGACCGGACAACAAACCGCCTATCGCGGAGCGCAAGGACTTGACCCAGAGTTTATCAAGGAACTTGAAAAAATGTACGGGTTCGACAAACCGGCTCCCGAACGCTTTGCCAATATGATTGGGAACTATCTCCGCTTTGATCTGGGGACCAGTTACTACCGCGACATAAAAGTGACCGACCTGATCCTTGAGAAAATGCCCGTTTCGATTTCTCTTGGTCTGTGGTCCACGATTTTGATTTACTTTATTTCCATTCCTCTTGGCATTCGCAAAGCGGTGAAGGATGGTCAAAGTTTTGATATTTGGACCAGTGCCGCAATTTTTGTTGGGTACGCCATACCCTCTTTTCTCTTTGCTATTTTGCTTATCATCCTTTTTGCGGGGGGGCGATATTTCGACCTGTTTCCCCTGCGCGGGATTGTCTCGGATAACTGGGGGGATCTGCCGTGGTGGCGACAAGGGATAGATTATCTCTGGCACATGGTTCTGCCGACTTTGGCCCTTGTGATCTCTGGATTTGCCGGATTGACCATGCTGACCAAGAACTCTTTTCTGGATGAAATTGGCAAACAATATGTTCTGACGGCGCGGGCCAAGGGTTTGCCCGAGCGGCGCGTTCTCTATGGTCATATTTTTCGCAATGCCATGCTGATTGTCATTGCCGGATTTCCAGCAGCTTTCATGCATATTTTCTTTACCGGCTCCTTGCTGATCGAAGTCATCTTCTCCCTCGATGGGCTGGGGCTTTTGGGGTATGAATCAATCATCAATCGGGACTACCCCGTTGTGCTAGGGACTCTTTATATCTATGCCTTGATTGGTTTGGGTATGACGTTGATCCGCGACCTTGTCTATGTGATGGTTGATCCGCGCATTGATTTCGGAGGACGTCCCAATGGTTGATTTTTCTCCCATTACCTTGCGCCGCTGGGCGCAGTTTAAGGCCAACAAGCGGGGCTTCTGGTCTTTGTGGATCTTTTTGGGTCTGTTTTTTTGTGCCCTCTTTGCCAATTTTCTGGCGAATGACAAACCTTTGCTGGTCTCTTACCAAGGGCAATTTTACGTTCCGGTGGTTGCCAGCTATCCTGAAACGAGCTTTGGCGGAGATTTTGAAACCGAAGCCGATTACCGCGATCCCTATATCATCGAAAAAATTTCGCAAGCGGGATGGATCGTCTGGCCACCAGTGCGCTATTCTTTCGATACCATCAACTATGACCTTCCCGCGCCGGCTCCTTCGTCTCCCACTCACGACAACTGGCTGGGAACCGATGACCAAGGCCGCGATGTAGTGGCGAGGGTTTTATATGGATTCCGGCTTTCTGTTCTGTTTGGTCTGGCCCTTACTCTGGTTTCCTCTTTGGTTGGCGTGGCTGCCGGAGCCTTGCAGGGTTACTACGGAGGATGGACCGACTTGATTGCCCAAAGGGTGATTGAAATTTGGTCGAGTATGCCCAGCCTTTATATCCTCATTATCTTTTCCGCTTTATTTGCCCCGGGGTTCTGGACGCTGCTTTTGATTCTTCTGCTCTTTTCGTGGACTCATTTGGTGGATGTTGTCCGCGCCGAATTTTTGCGGGCGCGGAATCTCGACTATGTTCGGGCGGCTCGCGCTCTTGGCGTTTCGAATTTAACCATCATGCGCCGCCATATCCTGCCCAATGCGGTTGTGGCAACGCTGACCATGCTGCCCTTTGTCTTGACTGGCTCGATTACAGCCCTCACCAGCCTTGATTTCTTGGGGCTTGGCCTTCCCCCGGGATCGCCATCGCTTGGGGAATTGCTGGCTCAAGGCAAGAACAATATGCAAGCTCCGTGGCTAGGGATTACAGCCTTTTTGTCATTGGCCTTCATGCTCATTCTTTTGACGTTCATTGGCGAAGCCGTCCGTGACGCCTTCGATCCGCGCAAAACCAAACTATAACAAACAAGGAGTTTCCATGACCGACCCGCGCCATAATCTTCTTGCCTCAGTTTGCGAAGAAGTGAAAACCTGCCGCCACCAATTGCACCAAAATCCGGCAACGGCTTATGAGGAATTTTTTGCCTCGGACCTGATTGCCCGCAAATTGAGTGAATGGGGGATTCCGTTTGAACGCGGATGGGCAGAGACTGGAATCGTTGCCACGATTGAAGGCCATGCGACCACCAGCGGGAAACGCATTGGCCTGCGGGCTGATTTCGATGCCCTCGACATTCAAGAAGAGTCGGGGCAGGAATGGGCGTCACAGATTGCCGGAAAAATGCACGCTTGCGGACATGATGGGCATACCTCCATTCTGCTCGGTGTCGCTCGTTTTCTCCAAGAAACCAAAGCCTTTAACGGAACGGTTCACCTGTTTTTCCAACCAGCCGAGGAACGGGAGGGCGGGGCTCTGCGCATGATTGAGCAAGGGCTTTTCAAAAAATATCCGGTTGAGAGTGTGTACGCGCTGCATAACTGGCCTTATATGAAGCGTGGAAAAATTGGCTTGCGGGCGGGGCCGATGATGGCGTCTTCAGACATTTTCACGCTCACCGTGACGGGACATGGCGGCCATGCGGCCATGCCTCATAAATGCATTGACCCCATCTGGATCGCCAGCCAGATTGTCATCGCGCTGCAAGGCATTGCCAGTCGGAACACGGACCCGCTCGAAAGTGCTGTGGTCAGTATCACCAATTTTCATGGGGGGAGCGGTGCGTCAAACATCATTCCCGAAACTGTTTCTTTGCTAGGAACGGCGCGGGCGTTTCAACCGACTGTTCGGGACCAGATCGAACGCCGCATTGGAGAAATCGCACGCGGAGTTGCCGCCGCCAATGGTGGACAGATCGAATATAACTATGTGCGCTCTTACGACCCTACCATCAACTCTGCGGCTGAGGCTTCGTTTTGCGCCGAGATCGCACAAAGCCTTTTCGGGGCAGAGAATGTCGATACCAATACCAGCCCGACAATGGGGGCCGAAGATTTCGGGGCCATGCTCAAAGAAAAGCCAGGCTGTTATGTTTTCTTTGGCCAAGGCGAGGATCAGAGCGAAAGCCCTCATAACTTTGGGCTTCATCATCCGCGCTACGATTTTAACGATGCCATTTTGCCTGATGCTATTCGTTATTTTGTATCCCTATCCGAGAAAAAATTAACGGCATAGAGCACCTGTCCTCCCGCCCCCTT
>JAGOQV010000108.1 GCA_018063145.1 Alphaproteobacteria bacterium | reverse complement strand
CGCGATCCCTATTTGGTCTTGCTTCCGGTGGGGTTTGCCATACCTGTCTGTTACCAGACGAGTGGTGCGCTCTTACCGCACCGTTTCATCCTTACCGAAGCCCGAAGGTTCGGCGGTTTGTTTTCTGTTGCACTTTCCGTCAGGTTACCCTGCCCGGGGATTACCCGGCACCGTATTTCCGTGAAGTCCGGACTTTCCTCCCCTGCTAATTAAGACAAGGGCGGCCATCCGACCAACTGGCGCGGGCAGTATGGCTGCAGAGCTAAGAGAAAGTCAAGCTTTTGACTGACGAAAGAGTGAAGCAAAGGCTGCGCAGGTTTCAAGGTCTGGTTTTCCCACCCGTTCTGGATAAGAAAAAATATGCGGCAAGAAGTGACGTTGAAAGGCTGTGATAAGGGTTGTTTCGTCAACGCGGCTATCGTAGCCGTAATGGTGCAGAGATTTGATAAACAGATCACGGTCCTTAAGGAGCCGCGATCCAACATCTTTGTCTTCGATCATAATGCGTGGGAAGAGTCCTACCCCTTTTGCGGCGAGGTGTGACCATGGAAATTTCTCGCCCGGGTCCAATTTGCGCTGAGGGGCAACGTCAGAGTGAGCAAGAATGCCGATGTTCGGAATTGTCCAGCGGCGGCGTATATCTTCGATCAAGTTGATGAGCGAGTCCATTTGTCCGGTGCGGTAATCCTCTAGATCATGTTCATGTCCGCTGTTCCAGATTTCGATCCCGATGGATAACCCGTTAATGTCTTCTTGTCCTTGCCACATCGAAGCTCCGGCGTGCCATGCCCTTTTATCTTCTTCAACAAAGCGGGTCACTTTTCCTGCCCCGTCAATCAGGTAATGTGGCGCGATCCGCCCCACAGTATCGGCTGGGGATTTATCAAGAAAACGAGATTTTGCCTCTTCGGCTGTCTTGGTTCCGGTATAATGCAATATAATGAGCGAAGGTAGGCAGCCAGCGGGACGATCATTAAAATTGGAAGATGGACAGGATGTAATGTTCATTTCAGTTTTAACCTTTTCATGATAGAAGGTCATCATTCTATCAGGAGACGTTTTTCATGCCAAGTTTCCATGTCCGTCTTACGCCCCATGCTGCGCACAATGCCGTTATCGGGTGGGTTCAAGATGAGACGGGGATAGCTTATCTCAAGGTTTGCGTCACGGCTGTTCCTGAAAAAGGAAAAGCCAACGAAGCCCTCATAAAACTGTTGGCAAAAGAATGGGGAATCCCTAAATCGGCTTTCTCTATTCTTAGAGGCGAAACCGACCGTCACAAAGTTTTGTCGGTCGATCACGAAGGGGTTCTGGCGTTTTTAGTTCCACCCTAGTGCCCGCAAGACCACGTGAACCAAGGCCATGGCGTAGTAGCCACCCAATTGGTAAGACGCATCAATAGCCACTGCTCCGAAAGGATAGCCTGTGTACAGTGATGCCATGACAATTGGCGGCATGGCAAATGCAACCCACAACAAACAGGAAATTAGGAAAATTTCAGTTGGCCCGTTGATATTCATGTACATCAACATGAAGGTAAAAAACATCGAGGTTAAAAACCACAGAGGAAAAGATAGAATGAAGGGTGTTGCGTGCAGACGGACATCCTCAAGTGTCTTGCCCCGTGCTTCAACCCACTTGCCTCCTAAGACTTGAGGATGATACCAAATAAGGCCAAGCAGGAACGCGGCAATCGCACTTAAAAATGATGGCAATAACCAGAGAGTGATCATTTGTTGCAAGCTGTGTGGATCCATAAGGCTTTCCTTCCTATTTGTAAAAGTTAGGCTGCGCTCCGAATAGCCATGAGTTGTTTAATTTCTGAAATGGCCTTCGCTGGGTTTAACCCTTTAGGACAAGTCCGCGTGCAGTTCATAATCACATGACAACGAAAGAGCCTAAAAGGGTCTTCCAGTTGATCAAGTCTTTCTCCTGTTGCTTCGTCCCGCGTATCAGCGATCCAGCGATAGGCTTGAAGTAGAACCGATGGACCTAAGAAACGGTCACCATTCCACCAGTAACTAGGGCAAGATGTCGAACAGCAGAAACACAAAATACAAGCTGCTGGACCTTTACCATCTGTGCCGTTGAGCAGATCTGCCTCTTCTGGGCTTTGCAATCTTTCCCGCGCAGGAGCTGGAGAGTCTGTTTTCATCCACGGCTCAATCGAGGCGTATTGCGCAGTTAAGTGGGTAATGTCAGGGACCAGATCTTTGATAACGGGAAGGTGTGGCAGCGGGGTAATTTTGACATCACCCTTGATGTCTTCGATTGGTTTGAGACAAGCAAGGGTGTTGGACCCATCAATGTTCATGGCACATGAGCCACAAATCCCTTCGCGACAGGAACGACGAAAGGTTAGAGAGCTGTCCACCTTGTTTTTAATCAAAAGAATGGCATCAAGAACCATCGGCCCACATTTATCAAGGTCAATGGTATAAGAATCAAGGCAAGGGTTATCTCCTGAATCTGGATCAAAGCGGTAAATGCGGAACGTTTTGGTGTTCTTTGCTCCTTGCGACGCATCAACCGTTTTGCCGGATTTGACTACAGAATTTTTGGGAAGGGTGAATTCGGTCATTTTCGTGAATCTCTTAAAAACAGAACTCTAGGATACCGTGTTGACGGGAGCTTGTGAAGCGGTTTTCCTTGTCTTGAAAGAGGTCCGATTCTTGAGTCTAGCCTAAAGTTCATTTCTATCGGGTTAAGAATGCAAAATCTTCACACAACCTAAACTCTATGTAAATTTTTTCTTGCGAAAGGGGTCGTTTTCTTTCTATTGTTTTGAAATAAAATGGCAAAACAATAGAAATAGAGAGAGTAAAATATGTCTAGCGTAGCACAAGAAGAAACAATCGAAGTTATCTTAACGGCTCAAGAGGCTCTTATCGAAAGATTGCAGGGCCTCGTTACTGTTTTCCAAGAAGCAGCGGCAACGGCCAAAGGTGGAGAAAGTATTGAAACCGTTTTACGGGAGCATTTTTCTGATGTTCTTGACGGCACGTCGAACCTATTGATCTACGATATGAGGTTCAGACCGACGCCAGGAGAATCTGCAGCGGCTGGGGCCATGCTTTTGGCGGCGGCGAGAGCTCTGTGCGCTGTAATTGGTGAACCTGCTCCCCGTCAATAAATTTGAGAAACAGGCTCTTTAAGCGGCTTTGGACAGTTTGAAAGCTTTGTGTTTTTTGATTTCTTGGACCAAGCTTTGAATTTCCTGCGAAGCCATTCCACGAGGATCGTATTCCACAACGCCCATGCCATGCATGATCGAGGAGGCAAACGCCACGCGGTTCCCAAGAGCTTGTCGTGAGACTTGAATATTCATACGGTCCAGTCTGTCCATAATCGTGCCGTTCAGATTTGATTTTGGCGGAACCCGATTAAGCACAATCATCAAAGGCCGCTTTTCCTGCATGACCAGTTGTAAAGTCG
>JAGOQV010000107.1 GCA_018063145.1 Alphaproteobacteria bacterium | reverse complement strand
AATATAAGATTGCAGGAGAGCGGAGATTAAAATAGGAAGCAGGATTGCAGGCAAAACCATTTTTAATCTTTGTTGTACAGATGGCCACGAGAGAGCCAAGATAAACACAAACAACGGAACAAGCGCATAAGAAACAGGCCGTAAACAAATTCCAATCCCGATAAGGGTTGACATTCCGGCGATGTAGGAAATTTTCTTCTTGTCAAAGTAGAGCAGAAGCAGGCTGAAAAACAGAACAAGAAGCGTCGAAAACAATGAATCGGTGAGGATAAGAAGGACAAATTCAGGGTAGTTGAAAACATTGGCCAGTCCGGCCAGAACGATCAAGAATCCCATCCACCATTTTTTCGTGAAACGATGCACAGCCTCTCCCAGAAGGCCAAACGAAAAACAATAAGTAAAAATCTGGAAGGGAATAATAGAGTCATAACTTCCAAATACATCTTTGAACGCCCATAAAAGATAAGGGTAGAGAAAAGTTCTCATCGGCGCGAACTGAATATAACTTTCACTGTCCGGTGACATGAAATTGGGGTGCGGATAAAGCCACGAAACCCCGATCCACACCAACAGGCAAGGTATCCATAGGGCAAGTTTCAACCAAATTGTTTTCATAGCGGATCGTCTTTTTAGGTAAACAACAAACGAAAGGGGCCTTCAAAAGGGAGAAATTTTATTATAAACAGGATGTTAAATAAAACGCAACGCATGGATCAACCAAGTTATGATTTCTTACGAACACGCAAGGCAGATCGTTACACAAGAGGCTCAAGCGTTTGGGGGCCGTTTTCTGTCTCGGGAAGAGGTAAGTTTGTCCTGTGCTGTAGGAAGAGTGTTGGCGGAACCTGTGGTTGCGCCCCTTTCCATCCAACCATTTGATAATTCGGCGATGGATGGATATGCGGTTCTGCGCTCGGACTTGTCGGGAGCTTCGAGTGCCCATCCGGTTTTTCTCAAGAAGGAGGGCGTGATTGCCGCAGGGGACTGCGCAACGCATACGGCCTTACAAAGCGGGACGTGTCTTCAGATTATGACCGGAGCCCCCCTTCCGCAGGGAGCCGATGCCGTTATCCCCGTTGAACAAGTCATGCAGAAGGATGGCGGGGTCGCGTGTTCTTTTTGTCCTTCTATAGGAGATCATATTAGAAAAGCGGGGGCGGATATTCTAGCCGGAACGCAAATAATGCTGGCCGGACATCGCGTCACCTCGTCAGATATTTTGCCTTTGGCCAGTCTTGGGGTGTCCTCGGTTAAAGTCTTCAGAAAACTTCGGGTTGCTTTTCTGGCCACAGGAAAAGAATTGGTCAGTGACCTATCCCAACCTTTACAGATGGGCCAGATATACAATTCCAATTTGCCCTATGCAAAAGCTGTTTTGGAAGTTTTGGGGGTAGATTGTGTTGAAACGATTACTATTCCAGATGATGCAGCGCATTTGGTCGGAGTCTTAAAACAATTGAGGACTAGCCAACTCGACATGATTATTTCAAGCGGGGCGGTATCTGCCGGATCTTTTGATTTTGTCCGCGAAAGTCTTGAAGAAACAGGGGCTGAAATTCTCTTCCACAAGGTCAAAATGAAACCCGGGAAGCCAAATCTTTTTGCGCGGCTTCCTGATGGAGTGCTTTATTTTGGTCTTCCCGGGAACCCTTCGGCTACCGCGGCGGGGCTTCGTTTTTTTGTGGAGCCTGCTATCAGGGAGATATACAGACAAAAACCCGAGCGTTCCTTGCGTGTGAGGGTAGAATCTTCGTATCGCAAGAAAGCAGGGCTACAGGTTTTCTTGAAAGCAAAATTGTCCCTAAAACAAGACGGTGGCTTTGTGGTGACTTTTTTAGAGGGACAGGAATCCTTTATGGTCCATCCCTTTTTGAAAATGAACTGCTGGGCTGTCTTGCCTGAAGAGTCCGAAGGGGTGCAGGAAGGTGATTTTGTGGATGTTTATTTTCTGAGTGCAGACCAAACTCTGGCCCTATCCTGATTAGACTTGTTGCAAAAAGCCATAGATCTTGTCATTCCCTGAATTTTTTGACAAAAAATTCTAAGGGAATCCAGAAATATCAACGCGCTATGGATCACCCTAGAATTTGTCTTACGCCAAATTCGGGCGATGACGGACTTTTCGCAACAGGTCTATTTAAGGTGTTGGTTAAACCATGATTTCGTCGATGTTATAAGGTGCTCAACGCTCCTGCCTTGCGTAAACTGATGATCCGCCTTATCAATTTTGATAAGTTCTTTATCCGTAACGCCAAGGGCTTGAAAAAGCTGATCTCTAGCACGTCCCAGTTTTTCATTCGCTCCTGCAAGAACAACTTGGGCAGGTGATTGAAATCTAGAAGCTGTATCAACGGGAGGATTATTGGCGTAGTAATCCGCTTCTTCGTACATTGGGCGTCCAATCAAATTCTCTTTCCCATGATTAAGTGCAAAGCAATCTAATTCCTGAATGTATGAGACTTCCTTGTGCCAACCTGGCGTCCATGTAGAGTCCCAGAAACTGACTGCATTTACAGAAGGGTTAGCAAACAAAAGACTGAATCCTCCATAACTGTGGCCTGCAATAAAGATATTTGGGTATTTTTGTCGGTAATGATTAACAAAGGTATTTAGATCTCGTGCATGTAAATCAACCGTACAATTCCGCAAGGTTCGAGCGTTTGGCCACCCGTCATAGAAAGAAATACGCGCAACATCATAACCGCAAGATACAAATTCGCGTGCAGCCATGACGTGCAAAAATTCGCGCGGGTGCCCTGTTAAGCCGTGAGCAAGAATAACTAAGGAGTTTGACTGAGATGAAATACTTGCCTGATTAAACAAAGCATAAATTGTTTTCCCATCGTAAGATGGAATGGAAATTTGCTGATCATCTATATCCATATTTAATTTACTTTCTCTTCCTAGCAGCATTAGATCTGTTGCGAAAGTTTTATGCAGATTTACATTCCAAGTGCAACATTTTTTGACAAAAAATTCTAAGGGAATCCAGAAATATCAACGCGCTATGGATCACCCTAGAATTTGTCTTACGCCAAATTCGGGCGATGACGGACTTTTTCGCAACAGGTCTATTTTTTGTGACGGGGGCAGGTTGCGTAAGATTTTTTGTTGCCTTCGGCGCACAAAGATTCAGTGTCTGAATCGCAAAAGAGACAAAGGTCATGAGATGTCTTCATTTGGACTTTATCTTCGCCGATTGTAATTCCAATATTTTTCATTTTGCAAAGCGTTCTTGAAAAAGTTTCGGCGGTCATGCCAAGATAATTGGCGACCATGGATTTTCTGAAAGGGAAGAAGAATTCTAAATTTCCTTTTCCGCGCTCAAGAAATTTAACCAACAGATAGTACCCAACCCGTTGAATTGGCGTTTTGATATTCATAGCATCAATCTGGTGCATGGCGTTTTTGTAGTGGTAGGTAACAATTTGCAGCAAATTATTGGCAAACACGGCATCTCTTGCCGCGAGG
>JAGOQV010000044.1:10872-13483 GCA_018063145.1 Alphaproteobacteria bacterium | reverse complement strand
TTTTTACGCCCTCAGGGGCGGTCGGTCTTTGTGTTTGTTTTTGGATAGGCAGCTTTCGGGCGGCCTTTTTTTTGGTCTGGAAGCGGGATACGGATAACGGGATTTAACACAAGGAGAACCGCGATGGATCGCGCACGGAAAAAACTAGAACTGGAACAGCTTTCTGCCACGATGTCGCAAACTGAACTGGTGCTCGTCAGCCACAACAAAGGCATGACGGTTGCTCAGGTAAGCGAATTGCGCAAAACCCTGCGCAGCAATGGCGCAGCTTATAAAGTGACCAAAAACACCTTGACCAAATTGGCGACCAAGGGGACCAAATTTGAAGGTGTGAACGAACTATTGGCCGGTCCAACGGGCCTGACCACGACCACTGCCGATGGCATGGTGGCGATTAAAACCATTTATGATTTCTCGAAAAAATATGATGGGAAATTGGTTTTGCTCGGAGGTATTTTGGGCGGCATGAAATTGGATGCAGCGGCAGTTGAAAAACTTGCCAAACTGCCGAGCCTCAATCAATTGCGTGGAATTTTGGTGGGCCTTATTCAGGCTCCCGCAGCTCAATTGGCTCGTTTGGCCGATGCGTATGCCAAGAAAGAACAAGCCTAAGGCTTTTTACCCTATTCTGGAGCGGCCCTCCCCTAGGGGCCTTTCCGAACAACCGAACTACTAAATTATTATTTATTTTTGAAAAAGGAGACTAAAACTATGGCTGCAAATCTGGAAAAAATTGTTGAAGACCTCTCGGCCTTGACCGTACTCGAAGCCGCAGAACTTGCTAAATTACTTGAAGAAAAATGGGGCGTATCTGCTGCTGCTCCTGTGGCTGCTGCTGCTGCGGGCGGTGCTGCTCCAGCTGAAGAAAAAGACAGCTTTGATGTCATTCTCGAAGCCGCAGGCGACAACAAAATCAACGTCATTAAAGTCGTTCGTGAAGTGACCGGTCTTGGCCTCAAAGAAGCCAAAGACCTTGTTGAAGGCGCACCAAAACCTATCAAAGAAGCTCTTGCCAAAGCCGATGCCGAAGCTCTCAAAAAGAAACTCGAAGAAGCTGGCGCAAAAGTTGCCCTCAAATAGGCTTTGTGTTTGCACAAAAATTAAAGGCGGCCCCTCTTCAGGGGCCGTTTTTAGTTTAGGTTGTACAAAAATCCTAAATATTCAGCTCTATTTTATGACAAGAATATGCCCGCTGGCATCATTGCTTAGAAGGGCATCAAAGCGGCGTTGCACTTCCTTAGCTTCTCTAACCAATGACAAGCGACACCCTGCAACAGGATCAACCATCAGAATTGTATCATGCTCCGGATGCGAACCTGGAATGGAAATGAGTTGAGCGTCTTCGCAGAGATTGTCTGCTCTTAAATCTAACTTTTCTGCGCCAAGCCCAAACGATGAGAAGTTGAAACAACTAATCGTTGTATCCTCATCATCATCGGCATATCTCCTCGTCAATGCCCTAGCAGCACATTGGAGCAATTTAGCTTTCTCAGCGTTTTCTTGGACGTTAACCGTCACCTCTTGCCCATCTTGGCAAACAACAAAACAATCCGTGATCTCTTTTGATTTTCTCAGGACAATCAGTTTGTGGTCCTCTCTCAGCTTATAGGCTTCGACAGTGGTCGGGAGAGCCTCAAAAAACACTTGGGGGTTTTGGCAAGCCATGATCAGAATCTGGACATTTCCGTTATACTGATAGACCAACTCTGGCCAGTTGATCTTCACCTCTTTCTCCAGATTGACAACGCTTCCGGTCCGGCGATGGACCCCCAGCATAGAGGGAACGCCATCATCGAATCCCAATGCGGGGTCATATTCGTTGACGAAGGCAAAGATTTCGGCCAAATGATTTTTGTTGCCTGCAAAGTTTTCAACGCTGAGGTGAAAGGCCCGATCGGGCTGCATACGGCTCGTGCGAATTTTGGGATCGTGAAAGATATACATGAATTTGCCAAGGCGTCTGGCTTTTTCCAGTTCGATTCCACCTCCTGTCGTTGGCAAGACATCAGCAAAAGTGATGTGACGCGCCATACCAACCCGCGCGGAATCAACCATGAAAATTTCGTTTGGCTGAGCTGTCAGGTTTTTATCCGGTGAGTAGGGGGCACTCGCAGGATCGTACAAGGTTATGCCTGCTCCTTGCTTCATGGCGGCAGCCAGTATGGCTTGCCTTGATCCAAGATAGGTCTTGATATGTTCATTCTCCGAACTGACATTGTTTCCTAAACCTGTCAGAGCAATAATGCCGTACCCTATCAGCCGATTTTCTCGGACATCACCAAGACCATCGAGTCTCAGCATGGTTTCAATATGTTTTTCCCGTTGTTCGGGGCCCATAACAACAACGATGTTGCTCATGTCTCTTTTTCCTTGTTTTCGTATTGTGGCTTGAGAGCTTATTCCATAAACCAAAGTTGCCTGCAAGGGAAAAACAAACCAAAACCTATCAAGGAAGCTGGCGCAAAAGTTGCCCTCAAATAGGCTTTGTGTTTGCACAAAAATTAAAGGCGGCCCCTCTTCAGGGGCCGTTTTTGTTAGTTTTTTAGTTGCTTACTATGACGGAGCGCATTCGGCTCTTCGCTCTTCAAATTTATGAATGGCGGACCTGATG
>JAGOQV010000044.1:0-10772 GCA_018063145.1 Alphaproteobacteria bacterium | reverse complement strand
TTTTTGAATGGCGTATCCATCTTGGTTATTATAAGACCTGTCCTCAAAACGGGAGAAATACTCCTCGGCATAGGCAAGCGCATGGCTTGCGGCGGTAAAGCAGTCAAGGGTTTCGAAAGACATTATAGTCCAGCTCCTCATTTTTTGAATGGAGCCAGTTTATAAACGATTTGTAATTATGTCAATGTTTTTTATGCGATGGTTTTTTGGCGGCGCAGGCGGGCAATTTCATCTGTCCCCATTCCTAAGATCGCTTTGAGAATTTCATCCGTTTGCTCTCCAAGGGTCGGAGGAGGGCTCTCGTAAGCCGGCGGGGTTTGCGAGAGTTTTAAGGGAGATCCAACCAGAGAGACTGGCTTGGAGGCAAGTGGATGGGTCATTTTAATTTGCATTTGCCGAGATTGGATTTGAGGTTCGGCAAAGGCTTTGTCCATCGTGTGGACGGGGCCGGCGGGAATATCATGGCTGCGGCACAGATCAACAAAGGCTTCGGCTGAAAAATGCTGCAAGGCATCGGTGAGCAGAGGGATCAGTTCGTTCCGATGAGCGAGGCGGTGATCGGTGGTTGAAAAGCGCGGATCACTGATCCATTCGGGGTGGCCAAGGCTTGTTGCAAGTTTGGCAAATTGAGGGTCATTCCCAACGGCGATGACCACCCATCCCGTTTGGGTTTGAACAGCTTGGTAGGGAACAATGGTGGCGTGGGCATTTCCCTGACGTGGGGCAGGGTGACCCGAAATGAGGTAGTACTGGGCCAGATTGCTCATCGTTGCAAGAGTGCAATCCAGCAAAGACAGATCAATATGCTGCCCTTGGCCTGTTTTCTCGCGGTGGTGGAGAGCGGCCAAAATACCAACAAGAGCATGAAGTCCAGTAATAATGTCGGTGACGGCAACACCGGCTTTCATCGGCTCCCCGCTTGGCTCTCCCGTTGCGGCCATCAATCCTCCCATGGCTTGGGCAACCAGATCGTAACCAGGTTCGCTGGCAAGGGGCCCTGTTTGACCAAAACCAGTGATAGAGCAATAGATGAGGTGGGGGTAGGCCTGCGCCAATTGCTCATAGGACAGGCCGTATTTGGCGAGGCCCCCCGTTTTGAAGTTCTCAACCAGAATGTCGCAATGGGCTAGCAAAGCATGGACAAGCTCTTGCCCCGCCTTACAGGTTATATCAATCGCGATTGATTTCTTGTTGCGGTTGGTGCTGAGATAATACGCGCTTTCGCTGGTGTCGTGACCGTTCGCATCTTTCAGGAACGGCGGTCCCCATAAACGGGTATCGTCTCCGGCAAAGGGTTTTTCGACTTTTATAATTTCAGCCCCAAGGTCTCCGAGCATTTGTGTGGCATAGGGCCCTGCCAGAATCCGCGAGAGATCCAGAACGCGAAGGCCCGCAAGAGATTTGTCGGTCATAATGTTAGACTCCCCAGAACAGAGTGCTGAATTTCCACAGAGCCGTTAGCAAAATGCCAAGGCAAAACCCGGGGCCCGCAGGAATCATTAACCGGTTGAAATTCGGTTTGCTTTTGGTTTGAATGGCGCGGGCTAATCCAACTCCGATACCGTGCAGCAAACCTGCAAACGCCCCGATGGTCATGGCCATGACCACGCCTTCCATCCCCAGCCAGACTCCGGCGGCCGCCAGTAATTTGACATCTCCCAGACCGAGCGTGTCTTGTTTGTAATGGCGGTTGCCCATAAAGCGAATGACATAAAGAAGCCCTCCTCCCAGCAAGGCTCCGAAAAACATTTCTTGAGGGGGAAGCAAAGAAAATTCTGAACTGGCATGAAACCCCAGCCCCAAAAAAGCCAAAGCCAAGTTGAGCTTGTCCGGTAAAATCCAGCTCTTCAAGTCAATCCATGTCAATGCAGCAAGAACGGCAAGGGCAAGAAAAGCAAGACATATGGGAAGGACGGTGGTGGGTATAATTTCCAAAATACTCTCTCTCCATGAAGGGGCAGGAACGAGCCAGAATACCCTCGAATCGTTTGAATGTTAAGTCCATGATTGCAAAGGATTCCTACTTCCTTTAGTCTGCCCCTGATTATTTAGACCTTTGTTTTGATTCGCTTGTTTTTAGAGAAGCTCGTCCCATGTCCGAAAGCGGAAACGTTCTGGTCGTAGAAGACAATGATTTTGTGCGTATGCAGATTGTCCGTTACTTGAATGAAGCTGGCTATATTACGCGCGAAGCCGTTGACGGGTCTAAAGCCCTAGAGATGTTAACGCCTGATATCGCTTTGGCTGTGGTTGATGTGCGGATGACTCCTCTTGATGGGTTTGAATTTATTAAGGCCATGCGGGGCCGTAATTTGAAGACACCGGTTATTCTCGTGACAGGTGACCAGAATCCCGATTTGCTCAACGAAGCGAATAAATGGGAGGTCAGTGCAGTCTTGATGAAGCCCGTTCAAAAAGATAGGCTGGTTAAAATGGCGGCACGAGCTATTCAGCAAGGTAGCAGATTGTAAGTTTTTGATTGAATTGTGGGGAAGGGTTCCTTCGAATGTTGTCTATGTACCTGTCGCTTAGAAAAGTTATGATCCCAGCGGTAATGCTATCTCTGGCCTCTTTATTGCTCGGGTGCGCTGATGCCGAAGGTCCGCGTCCCCGCGATGCCAACATTCCTCCACCACGCGGGGCAGACACGCGCACAAAAGCGGTTAATGAACGGCCGGACCCCGTCATGTATCTGCCGCTTGGGCGGGATGTTTTGGTTCCTCGTGCTGAAGACGGGACGCTTTTGCCTGCAACGGTTGTGGGTCCGTTTGAACTGCGCGGTGAAACCTTGGCAGGGGCCTTGCAGCTGATCCTTGATGGAACCAATGTTCCCGTGGCGTTCGAAGCAACCGCAGGTCTCGAAAATACCATTACCGTGACCAATCTCAAAGGGCCACTTGATGTGGTGGTTAGTGAAGTTTGTTCATTGGCTAATTTGTACTGCTCGTATCGAAACGGGATGGTTGTCGTCAAGGATACCGAGATTTTTACTGTAACCATTCCTCCTATCGTTGCTTCGGATAGCATGGCTCAATTGCTTACCAATATTGCAGCAGCCATTGGCAACATTACGGGGCAAACCCCGATTACCGATGCCAGTACGCGGACCATTGTTTATCGGGCCAGTCAGCGGACTTCAGAATTGGCAAGCCGTTATTTCCAAAGACTTCGCTCAAATACGGCGTTGATTGTCTTTGAAACCTATATCTGGGAAGTGTCTTTGGATGCGGGAAGTGCGGCGGGGATTCGCTGGTCGGCTCTCGATCAGTTCAAAAAATTCAATGTAGGAATTAACCTTCCCGGGGGAGCTGGCGCAACGATCGGAACGCCTATCAGTATTGGGTTACCCACCACCGGAAATACCAACTTCGAAACAGGGGATGTTCTCCAGTTTATCGCGGATTATGGCGCGGTTAAAACCATTTCCCAACCACAGATCACCGTTCTTTCGGGAACGGAGGCAGAGCTTAGAGTTTCGGATCGCCAGAACTTTGTGGCCTCTATTTCGCGGACAACGACTGATGGAGGAAACACAACGGTTTCAACAACGACGGATCATGTGGACAGCGGCTTCACGCTGACCATTGGCTCGAACTGGGATAATTCAACGGTGTATGGCAACGTCAATATTCTTTTGCAGGAAGTTCGTCAGATTGATACGTTTGATGACAACCCAGATGCTGTGGTTCAGTTGCCGCAGACAACAGAACGGGAACTTAGAACGCAGGTTCGTGTGCGCCCGGGAGATTCTATCCTGATTGCTGGTTTGGTTAAAGAAAACGACAACATAGATCGAAGTGGTCCGGGTATTAATGAGCCAATCATTCCCACTTCGCGGGTAGCGCAATCTCTTAACAGTGAGCTGGTTTTCCTGCTTCGTCCCCGCGTTGTGGTGTTTACCTCGGCGGATGGTCCGGGTCTTCGTGCCGCTCCTCCTGCGGTGGCAGAGATCATGTCTAAACCGAATCCGCTCATTCCTCTTCCTTCAGAGCTTCCCGCAGCGCAGCCAAAAAAAGAGGTCCGTCTTGATCCTCCTGCACGGCCAGACGCACCAGTGACGACGCCTCCCGACTCCGTTGATCTATCTAGCGTGGGGGAAGATGTTCCCGCCCCCGCGATTGAGGCTGAAGAACTTGAAGCGCAGCCTATGGTGAAAGAAACTCCTTTGGCTGAAAAATCGGCACGTTCTTCATCAAGTGTTGAAGTCTCTCCTTTGTTTGATGCTGCGCCAAAAGCTCAGCTTCCTTCCTCTTCGCCCATCAAAGCCAAAGAAAAAAGGGCATCAGGAGATCCATCGGTGATTGTAAATTATGATGTGTTGGGGCAGTGAGGAGAAAAATGATGACGTTTTTCGGTTGCATAAACTCTTCCCAAAAAAAATCGCGGCGGCAACTTGCCGTCTTGTCCCTAGTATGCGGGGCTTGTTTGTTTTTGGGAGGGGAAGCCCTCGCCACAGCGTTGGGCGATCCTGCTGCTCGTAATGCGGGCGCCTCTTCTTCGGGGGGGATCATTCCGGTCTTGCCGGAAACCAAAGTTGGTGAAATTACAGTAGGGGCTAGTTCTCAAGTTGTTGTTCGCTTTCGCAATGAATCATCAAAAGATGTGACGGTTACACAGGTCAATCTTTATCCATCTTCGACAATTTCTTCGGAGGTTGGCCTCAATGAATGCGGTGGTGGTGCTCTGCCCTCCGGCGCGGAATGTGCGATTGTGGTCAATGTTAAAGGGGTAAAAGTTGGCGCGTGGCGAATTGAAATGCTCCTGCGTCACGATGGCAAAACCCGTATTGTTACAGCGGCAATGACCGGAACGGTTTCAGAAGGAAAAGAAGGCGCGGATAAACTACTGAGTGATGTTGAAACCATCCCAAGCGAGGTAGATTTCGGTACGCTTAACTCTAGTCGGCCTTTGGTGAAATCAGTGGTCTTTCGCAACAACTCTTCTGAAGTTCTGGAAGTCAAAGATGTCAAAATTCAGGCCTCGGCTCAGTCTGGGTATTCTCTTGCCTCCGATTGCGCAAAGCTTGAAATTGGTCAGGCTTGCGTGGCTACGGTGACGTGGTCGCCAACATCCAAGGGACAGTCTGACGGTGTCTTGGTCGTGGAACATACCGGCGCAACGAAAGTCGCAAGTGTTAACCTCAAAGGGACTTATGATCCAGAAGACGTGGTGAAGGCTGGAATGTTTCCTGATGCTGTTCCCGGGTTAGGGTTGCTTATTTCTTCACAGGAAGAAATTGATTTTGGGACCGTGTCGAACGAAGCTTCTATGACGGTATCTCTGGTCAATATCGGTGATTCGGATATGGCGATTGGGGATATTTCCTTGGGCGGAACCGAGAATGGTCTGAGTGTCGGAAAAACTGGATGTAAGGCTGGAACGGTTTTGGAGCCGATTGCGGCTTGTCCTTTGACTATTACATGGTCTCCGTCTCGTGTGGGAGCAATTTTGGATGACGTGCAAATTCGTCACGATGGGACACGGGGGGTTTTGGTTATCCCTGTGCGCGGGACATCTTCGGAGGCGGTTAATAAAGATACCAAAGCAATCGTAGTGAACGATCAAGGAGTTGAAGCTGCGCCAGTGGTTGATAAAGGCCAAGCCTTGGATGGGTTTATTATTACCTCTCATTCTTCTAAAAAGGCTGTTATCAATGGCCCGGGGGGAAGCCGCATTGTATCCCAAGGTCAGGAACTGGTTTTGGGCGGGGTAGAATGGACAGTCAATATCACCAAAGGCGGAGTTGAGTTCTTGAGCGGGAAGGACCGCGTACGGCTGTTGTTTGATCGTTCTCTTTCTTCATCCGGTCGGACAGATTCCTCATCAAGTTCAACAACATCTTCGTCTGCCTCCTCGTCAGCAGCTGCAGCTGCGACGACAACATCTACGGAAGCGGCTACGGCCACGCAATAAGGGAAAATCCAAGCCATGAGCGGACCAGAGGATAGCCACAAAACTTCAAGATCGGAAAGCGATCGGCGTCAGCATGGGGCGGTGATTCCACCTGGCGGGGTTGAGCGTCGGCAATGGAAAGATCGCCGCAAAGCCCGTTCAAGTGAAGGGCGTGAACGCTACCTCGATATGGTCCAGCGCGAACGTGGAATGCTGCTTGATTTGGGGATTACACGTTCAACAGAACAACTGCTTGATATGGCAGGGGCTCCCAGTGCCGCCGATGAAGATTCTGAAGTTAGCGTGCGGGACCGCGCCAACGGCGACCAGCTTCGTAGTATTTTGCCTGTGCAATCATGGCTTCCTTTGAATGTACATTTGATTGGTTTGAGTGAAGGGGTTTTGAAAATTGCCCCGCTTAATGAGCTCAACGAACGTCAGGTCGACGCCTTGATCTCGACAGCCAACCGGACCGGACTCATGGTTGAACGGGTTGAGATGGAGATGTGGGATCGTGCCGAGCTTCTCCAGACTCTGCGCTCTGTCCATGATTTGTCGGCAGACCGCTGCGAAAAAACTTTGGCCAGTTGGTTGGCAGATACAGATAACGGGTTGTTGCTCAACCAGTTTCTTCGCGACATGATGGCCGAATCGTTGCAGATGCGTGTTTCGGATATTCACATTCTGCAAGACAATAACCAGACAGCTCCCAACTGGATCCGTTACCGGATTGATGGGGATATGATTCCCGTACACTTGTTACCTCCTGATGCAATGGCGCGTTTAACGACGCTGATTAAGCGTGATGCAGGGATGAACTTTGGGGATAGGGTGACGCCAAAAGATGGTCGTTTCAGTTTTACATGGCAGGGCCGTGTGATTGATGTGCGGGTGGCGGCGGGGCCTCAGGCCCAAGATGGTGAAAAACTGACACTCCGTTTGCTTGACCGCGCAGCCCTCAAAGGCTTTGACGAACTTTTCAAACGGCACGAGGATGTGGGCGATTTTCTGGCCCAGATGTTGGCTCCCGAAATCAAGGGGGGTGGCGGGCTCATTATTCTTTCGGGGCCAACTGGTTCGGGGAAAACCACAACCTTGTATGCGTGTATCCAGCAAATTGATCGCCGCCGCAAACACGTCCTGACCATCGAAGACCCTATCGAATATGAACTCCGTTATGCAACGCAGTGGCAAGTGCGGCCCGGGATGCGCGGCGGAGAATTTGCTGATCTCATTCGTGCCGCCATGCGTCACGATCCTGATTACATTGTGATTGGGGAATTGCGGGATAGTGATACGGTTGAAACAGCCTTGAAGGCTGCGGAATCTGGGCACACGGTTATTTCAACCGTTCACGCTGATACAGCTTTGCAGACGTTTGAACGGCTCAAGTCTCTCATGCCAGTGGAACGCGAACGGGCTTCAACCTTTACCCTTGCACAGCAAGCGCGTTGTATTATCAACCAGCGTTTGGTTAAAACTCTCTGCCAAGGCTGTGCCCACCAAGGCCGCGCCGGAGATGTTTTGGACGATCAGGAAATGGGTCAGTTGGGGGTTGAGCCCCAAACAATGGTTCGTCGGCACAATGCAAGCGGTTGTGACTTATGCAACCGGACGGGTATTTCGGGTCGGACTTTGCTGCTCGATGCTTTGATGGTGACGCTTGGTCCCGCTGAACGAGATAAAATTTATAAAGCCCTCATGCGAAACGTGAATGATATTCTTCTTGAAGAAGGAGTTATTGTTCATACGCGTCGTGATGGTCTGGTGGACCTTGTTCTCTCAGGCCTTGTTGATCCCAAATCCGCGCTTAGCTACCTCGAATCATAAAACAGCGCGAAACCAGATAGGATAAAAGACCCAGATGCAGCAATGGGTTGTTGAGATTGCCTATGAGACTCGCTCGGGACCCAAGGTGGTTACCGAGACGGTCTATTTGCCCTCTGAAGAGGATGTTCGCGAGGCGGTCCAGAAAAAAGGTGGTCATGTCCTCACTATTCGCCACCACTCACGGACTCCCCTAGAGAGGTTGCTGGCGCGTTCGTCATGGTGGCAGGTGCAGTTGTTGCGGGGGATTATGTTCCGCTCAACCTCCACCTCGCCCGGGGTGGCACTTTGGAAGATTATTGAAGCCGAGACCAACCCGACGCGACAAAATATTTTGTCCCCAGCCCGAGAAGCTCTGACACAGGGTTTAGGACTTATTGACGCGCTCAAAGCTCTGCAAATTTTTGATCGCTCAACCTTGGCGATTTTGGCTGCCAGCGAGCGGTCAAATAAGTTGATGGAGGGGATTCCTTACGCGATTAACTCGATTACCCAAAAACGTAAGAACACCCAAGCCATTATGGGGACAATGGGGTGGTTGGCCTTTGATGTGATTTCCATTGTCCAATCGTTATTTTGGGGGCGAACCAAGGTTATGGAATGGTTCAAAAGCAATGCCCCTAAAGGTGGAGAGGAACTGGAAAAATACCAACGCGTTGTTGGAAATCTTAGTTTGACGTGGGATTTGTTGATCTACGTTGCCTTTGCCATGGGGGGCTTCATGGTTTGGTGTATGTTCTCCTTTTTTATCAACAAAGGGAAAAAGGACTGGCCAACAGCCCGTATGGTACGAAAAATTCCTTTGATTAGTGGCTATATGCGGGATTTGAGCTTTGCCGATTCCATGGCGGCGGCCTCGCGGATGCTGCGAACCAATGTTGCAATCAATGACGTTTTACGTCAATCAGGGGAGGCGGCAACTTCTCCAGACGTCTGTATGTACTGGGAAAATGCGAACGAGCAATTGTCTCGGGGGGTTGGGCTTGGCACCGCCCTTGATCGGGCTCCTCTTAACCGTGCCGAGCGACTTGAATTGGCGAGCTTGTCTGATCTCACACAGGTTGCTACAATCATGGAATCAATTGCCGAGATTCGTTCCCAATCGGCGCGTACCAAACATAAACTGATTGTCTGGATGGCCTTCCTTCTGACGGGGGTTTACTTGGCTATCGGCTTCGGAAGTGCGATTTATGCGTTGACGGTAATGAATATGAGTATGGATAGTATGATGGGTGGATTGATGGAAGGACAAATGTAGGATGGCGATCGGCCTGAACCTGAAGGGCTTGACTAATCTCATAAAAAAACCCACGGCTGCGGACGAGGGTTCTGTTTCTGCGCCAAGTACAGAAGCGTCTGCTGCGGAGCCCTCTCAAAACCAAAAACAGCCTGCCAAACCTAAACCCGCCTTGTCGGATAAGTTGTCGGGAGAGTCCGCCCGATTTATTTCTGATTTGAAACCTTTTTTACCATCCGAATTGGTGGGTGGGTCTTTGCCTTATGTTCCGGGAACCGAAGAAGAAGCCGTTTGGAATGCGGCGGCGCAAGCTTGTTCGACCGAGAAGGTTCACTACCTTTATTCAATAGAGGGGAACAAGGTTTGGTACTTGGCGTGTTCCTCAAGTATGTTGGCTTCCAATCCGGATAGTTGGTGTCCTTTGGCGGCAGCTCTTCCGGGGAATAGTGAGTTTTGGGACAAAGAAACCGTTTACCTGTACGAACAGGAAGGCTTGGCTTCGGCCTTGCGCTGGGATCCGGAAACCGGACGGATGCAGATTTATTTGGGCCCCGCTCGTTCCATCTTGCCTAGAATCCAAAGCATGGATGCTAATTTTGTGACGGTTAACCCAAGGGTTGCCGATATTGTGCCGTGGCAAAATCGGCAATTGCGGACGGAACAATTGGCGCGGGCTTCAGCGCGGATGTTGTTGATCGCTGGTATTTTGCTCAATCTGGGGCTTCTGGTTTCGGTAGCTGTTCAGTATATCGCGATCAATTTTATTGATCGGCAGTTGGAAAAAGTCAAAGCAGAAACGGAAACGGCGAGTACGGACCTGATGATTAAGGCTCTTGAAGCCTCTCAAAATGATATATCGCGGCACTTGGTAAGGGTGCAACGGCTTTTGGATGACCTCGAAAAGATTGATGGGACACTGGTTCGCTATCAGGTCAAGAGCGGAAAACTTGAATGGGAAGCCTTGGTTCCTGCGGCTTACTCAACAGGGGTGATGAGTGTTAAAGGCACGGCACAGCCTGGAATTGAGAAAGACGGCCGGATTCGGATCAAGGGAACAACATAACATGAATAAAGAGTGAGGACAGAACTAGGTGGGAATTGTATAAAGTTGTAATTAAACTTAAAATGACCTTAATTTGCTTAATAGTAAGATAAAATT
The DNA here is from genome assembly GCA_018063145.1 of Alphaproteobacteria bacterium. Classification (GTDB taxonomy): domain Bacteria; phylum Pseudomonadota; class Alphaproteobacteria; order Micavibrionales; family Micavibrionaceae; genus UBA1573. Next base: position 657 of record JAGOQV010000044.1, on the reverse strand, counting down.
AGTATAAAAAATAAATTTCTTTTGGGGTATTTCACACTTGGCGAATAATTCGTTCGATTTTCGGTCTCTTAAAAAATATCTGAACCCTCGGGCGACGGATGACTTGAACCGTTTTCTTGAGAAAGTTCCCCAGCATGCGGGGAACGGTGTTTTGATTGCCGCAGGAATTGCATGGGGTATGGCCGCTGGTTTTGGCCTTTTTACCATGATGCAAGCCAAGAATTTGACGGAGCTACGCGAAAAACTCCATGCTTCCGATGCTCTCAAGCCGATTGTTCCGACAATTACGCGGGTTGCTGTTCCCAAAGAAGAGCTGAAGGGGATGATCGATGCTTTGAAGTCGGTTTACCCAAAGATGACAATTAACGAAAATGCGGGGAAATTGACCCTTCAGTCGAAGGACACGGCGACTTATACTGAATTTCGCGAAGCTTTGGGCCATGTTGTGAATGGTGGCAATGGGTGGAAAGTTAGCGTTGAAAGTTTCTGCGTCGGTCGTGAGTGTGCTCAAAACGCGCTTGATGCTGCCATAAAAGTTGAAAAATTGAAAATTGACAAGCCCGTGCCTCAACTAGAACCAGAGGGTGAAAAACTAGAAATTGACAAGCCGTCAAGCTGATGTACGATACACCTTAACCAGAGCAAGTGGAGTAATAA
>JAGOQV010000043.1:1544-13596 GCA_018063145.1 Alphaproteobacteria bacterium | reverse complement strand
CGATTCATTTCGGCGAGATGCTCGGGGCTTATTTTTCCGGCACTGAGGGCTTCGGTCAAACCATCCAAAGCAGCCGAAGCTCCTTGTGCCACAGGGGTATTGACGTTTCTCAAGCCTTCGGCAAGGCCCTTAATCAAAGCGGGAATGCCGATCTGAGCAATCACAGGAAGTGTCATGTTTAATCCTCCACGAGTTTGTAAAAAATATGCCGGCCAATCACCGCGCTGGGTTTTTTCCCTACGGCCCATTTAGGGGTAATTCCCCGCGCATGATAATGAGTTGCGCCTTGGGTGGTGTCTTTGAGAAATCCCAAAACGCCCCGCGTGGCAACGCGCCTCGCGGTGACAAAATAAACATCGTCCTCATCCACGCTTAAAAGTTTCCGGTAATTGGGGTCTTCTTTGTTCCAACAAGAAAACTGAAAGGGCTTGTGACAGATATCCAAAATCGTATTTCCCCACCAATACCCGCCCATTTTCTTGGCATGAGCAGCGCGATTGAGAATGACACAAGCGACAGCCTGCATCCCGCCGCTTCCCTCGCCTCTGGCTTCGCCCCAAAGGGTACGAGCGAGAGCATCCAGTTCAAGTTCGCGCAAAGATTTTAGAGACGCTTCCGCGCTCCCGCCGGAAAGCGGAATGAGTTTAGGTGTATCCATGATCATGATGTCCTTTTTCTAAAAATTATTTTTGGCTTGCAAGGCTTCGGCCTTGAGAGCGGTCACATCGAGCTTAGCTTCAATGCGCAGCAGGTGACTTGTAATCCGCCCCTCTAACGTTCTAAGATCGCGGGTGGGGGCATAGTAACGGGCGACTTCTAATTTATGTTCGGCGAGCTCATGGGTAATCCGGTCTAGGGCGCGTTCATGCTCTCGCCGCATGGTCCAAATCATCCAGAAAAGACCAGAGACAACGGGAATTTCAATCACGCTCACCCACCACCCAAACGCTCCCCAAACTTCCTGCAACATCATCTTTTTTCTCCTTTTTTGTTGATCTGTCATGCCTCCCTCTTCGTCATGGCCCGAATGCCTATTGGCATTCTAGGGCCATCCAGTTTCGTTTCTGGATTCCCCTAGAATTTTTCCAGAAAAAAATTCGGGAAATGACGACATCTACAACTTTTGTAAGAGGCCTCATTCTTACACCTCAAAATCCGACTTGCCCTTGGTTTGGCTAGAACCTGCTTGCCAAGTGGGACGATGAGCCCCGCTGGGAACCGAACGCAGCCGCACCGGATCAAGCGAGAGGGCTCCGGCTACAGCGTCGAGCGTGTCATCATGCCCACTGGTTTTGGTAGGTCTCCATTCGCGCAGTTCATGCAGAAAGGGACTCATCAAAACCGAGCGGTGAACGTGCAGGGCCCGCGCCGCAAGGACGGCATCGAACGCCTCTAGAATCCGCAAGCTCTTAGGACGACGCGCAGTAATCTCAATGACCGCGCATCCGGTTCCCGATTTCCCAAGTTCGCGGCGCAAAATACTGGGCAAAAATTTTCCCAGTCCATTGGTTTCAATGGCAATAGACGGCAAATAAAACTGACGCACAAACCCCGCAACAGCTTTGCATTGCTGGGTTGCGACATCTTCTTCGTTCTTTCCTGCTTTCACCTTGATAACGGCAAGATGGTGCAACCAGTATTCCCCTTCGCTGTCGGTATAAACGATAGCAAGGATACTCCGGTCCCCTCCTTCGCTCCCAAAAGCGGGGTCCCACCATGCCCGAACTGAAACCAGTTTTCGTCCCGCGAGCGAGAGAACAGGTTGACGACTGGCTTCGGTGTAGTGCAAATCATCGTCATAAATCCGCAAATTATCGGGATCAAAACATCCTTCGGAGATATTGACGGGGAGGCACATCATCTGGCTGGTGAATTGCGCGGGTCCAGTTCGCTTGCGAATAGCTTCGATGGTGTCTAACGAGAAACGTTCGGGCCAGACGCTCTCTCCGTCCTTGTCCAGAATGGGAATAACCAAACGCTCAAAGCCTTTGAGAAACGAAGCCTCCTCCCCAATTTCTAAGCGCGGCGTTTCAGCATAAAGTGTGTACCAACTATGCGGCGTTCCGACATAGATCTGCAGTCCGTTGGGGGTCAAAATATAGTCAAGCTCTAACAAGCGAGTACGCAGCTCAGCCCGCTTTTCCGGCGTGTCGCAAGTTTTGGGAACTTCGACATCATCGCAAATAACCACATCGGCCCGCGTGCCGGTCAGGTTGGTAAAAATACTTTTGGCTAAAACTGACGGATCGCGCAGCTCCATCTCGCGGCGAACGGTAAAGCGGTCACTGCCCCATTGATCGGCGGCTTTGGGTTTCAAATGGCGGCTCAGCGGGTGTTTTTCTAAAATGCGTTTTACGTTCCTGACCATTTTTCCAGCAAGAGTCATATCGGCGGCCAGCACCAAAATCCGCAAATTGGGATTGCGGATCAGGAGCCAAACACAAAAAAGACCAACCAAAGTTGATTTGCCGCAAGCCCGAAAAGCCATGAGCAAAAGTCTAGGATTTTTCGATTCTGCCGCGCTCTCCAACCACTGGGAAATTTTGAAATGAACCCGTGGCGTTGAAAGCCCCTGCGTCCGATTCCAGAGTGAGAGAAAAATAGGAAAACGGCACCTAACCATGTGACTCCCTCTCGCTCTCCTGATAGGCCTTTAGTTCTGCTTCAGCTTCGGCCATGATTGAGCGCAAAATATCCTCGTCTGCCGTGTCGCGGCCTTGCAACTGCGCCCATTCTCCCAATTTGATGAGTAGTTCAATATGCGAGATGGCCACCTTGGCAGCGGTGTGGTGTTCCTTGAAATCCTTGGCTGGACCGGAATTTTCCTGCTCCATGAACTCTTTGTATGACTCGATGGCGCGGCGCAAAGCTTCAGGAAAGAATTCTGAAATTCTCTCGCGGGCCTCTTCCTCAATCCGAGGTGTTTTATCGTATACCATTTTTTCTCTCTCCTTCTGGTTCAAGTGGAAACTTTATGGATGGACACTTAGGGATAGCGGGAAACGATAAGCCATTGCCCTCCATCGGAAACAACCGTAATGGCTTGATACTGAGCGCTGAGGGTCTGGTTGTACTGATCGGGACCCGCGCCGCCTTGGACCGCAACTGTGATAGCATTGCTGGAGACATCCGTTTTTTTGATGGTCACACAGCGGCCAATGGCTTTGCTGGCATTGGCAGGAGGCAATCGCGCAGTCAAAGCTCCGCCAAAACTCGACAGCAAATAAACATCCACCGCCATATCAATGTCATAGGTTCCGCTGCCGTCGTAATAACGGGTGTTGCCTGCTGATCGGTTGCTGGAAATCACAAACCATTCCGCACCATTTGACACCATGACAACAAAATCATTTTGTCCGCCGAGAAAATAGCTAGTCCGGTCTGGCCCTGCGCCGCCGCCTGCTTCGGCCACGGTAATAATGTTTTTTGATGTGTCAATTTTCTTGACCGTCATCATCGCTCCAGCCGCATCGCTAGCCTTCGGCAAGTAAACCGTCAAGGCTCCACCATAGCTAGAGACGAGATGAACGCTGTGTGAAAGATCAAGCGTAACGCTTCCGCTGGTATCAATATATTCGGTATCAAATCGTTGCAGGGTTGCGGTTAAATCCGTTACCGTCGTTTTTTGCATCCGGTTTTTATAGGGGTATCCGGCATTAAAGGCAGTATAATTTCCTCCTGAAAAATCCCAGATAGCCGCCCCATCACTGGCCGAGAGCAGATTGTAAATCGCGGTTTCGATTGATCCGCTCTCCAGTTTGATATTGGGAACCGAATTGAAAGACTCGGTGTAAATATTGACGAGTAACGTCTTGTTCGATCCGCTGCCCAAACGAATGCAAGCCTGAGCTGTTGCTCCATTGACATTGGATTCGAAATCAATAAACGAATTGTTGAACGATCCGGCTTCGACATACAGCCCCGCGCCTGAGGTTGTTGCGCCGAGAGAATACACGCGGCATTGCTGGAAACGGTTGGCGTTCGGCGTGTCTCCGGCTCCACTGCGCTTCAGGTGAATGCCGTTGACAAAAGGCTGGGCAACCAACACACGGGCAAAGTTGTTCCAATAGACAGGCTTGTTCGTATCGCTTCCGCCGTCCAGCAAAATACCCGTTTGGGCTTGCCAGATGGTAAGATCACTGACACTGTTTTGTACGCAGGGGCCGACCTGCCCCATCAATTTGATTCCGACATTTCCACCCTCAAGACGAAGATTTTTGAGCGTGGCATAACTGCCGCCCAGCTCAATGAGGCTAATCGCATTGCTGGTTTTAATGACCGAGGAGTCGCCGCACCCGATCAAACTTTTTCCATTTCCAAGTGATAAAGGAGCGGTCACCAGATAGGTTCCACTGGGGACAAAAACCGCATCACAGGCAGCGATAGCCTGTTGAAAAGCAGTGGTATCGTTATGCGTTCCGTCCCCCACGGCTCCGAAATCTTTGATGGACAGAAGATCGCTGAATTTGTCATGGCTGGTTCTGGTAACGCTTCCTCCTGCGCTGGCAGTGAAATCGGGGGCGGCCATGGACCCGCTCAAATCAACAGCGGAAAGGTTGCCATCGCCATCGAATCCCAGAGCTTTGTTCGCCCGCAAAATCCGGTCCGGCAACGCAATTCCAGAAGGATTTTCGGTTTCGGGGAAACGGATCATGTTTGCTTGATCTCGGCTGACTTGCTGCAATCCGGCAACGAAGAAATCAAGTTCGGTGTTCAAAGCAGCTGCGGAGAAATCTCCTCCCTCAAGAAAATCGCTGAGCCGCTCGAAAGCCATGCGCCGTTCGAGAATGACCAAGGTTCCGGCAGGCGGGGGCACATCGAATGTGACCTCTCCTCCATGACTATTCCCCGCACCGCTGATTGTGAACCCGCTGTATTGGCGAGCGGTTCCAAAATAAACCGCCATGTCTTCACTGGCAAAAATGGGAAACGGGAACGCGAAGACGCTCTGGCTTCCGCTGGCGAGAATGCGCAAAACCGGCACAATATCCGGCATTTTGATGTGTTCACTCATGAAAATTTCTCCGCTTTTATAAAAGATCGCTCAGGGAACTGAGCAGGTTTTTCTGGCGTTGTTGTTCTTGTTCCAACAAATTGCTCTGCCGCCTTTGGCTCAAACTTTGGTCAAGAGCTTTGTCGCGCAAAGCATCGCTGCGCTCACGCGCTATGCGCTCGGCATCCGACTCTTGAAATTGACCGAGCAGAACAGCCTCGGAAGATCCTGACAGGTCGCCTGTTCCTCTGGCTCCGAACAGAGCCTTTTGGCGAGACATCGCACGTTTGAGGGCAAGGCGGCGGGTATCTTCGGCTTGCAGAGAGGCCAAGCGATTTTGCTCTTTTTGTAAGGAAACATTTTGCGCGAGAGCCTGAATTTCTTGTTCACCCGAGGCTTTTGCGTGACTTTGGCTTTGCGCGTTTTTGATGAACGGTTGCACAACGCTGGCAACCGTGCCAAGGGCCGACCCGACTTGTAAAACCGGACCAAGCGCGGAAACGAGACTACCCATGATAACTCCTTTTTGTAGATCTAATTACTGGTTAACTTTTATTTCGATACCGACTGAGAGAAGGGTAAACGGCAGCGGCAAATTTTGCTCAATGCGCCAGAGCGGTTTGGAAAAATCATTCTGCCAACCGAAGGCGCGAACACGAACATCCGCCGAGACAAGCGGCGGAGGGGCATCGAGAATTTCTTCCGCGCCAAAACTGCGCAAAGCAACATCGCGCAATCCGCGCCCGCTATCGAGTTGCAAAGCGGAACTGTCCTTGAGCCGGAAACACGCTTCAACAAGCCGCAGGGAGCGCCCTCCTCCGACACCCGTCATAAGACTGGGCGGCAAGGGTTCAATCACATGATGATAGCCAAGTCCGGCGACAACTTCTCTGGCAGGTTCTTCCAAAACAATCTCGCCGCCACTCACGGTTTGATTGCTCTGCACCTGCCCATCGGCAACGATGGAAACACTTTTTCCTTCGAGGTGATCGAGGCCTCCCCACGTCGAAACTGCTGTGGGAGAGGTTCCTCTCAAGGCAGAGTCGAGATAAAGACTCTCATCAATTTCTTCAATTTGAAAAGCTCCGTCCCGTTCAACGAGCAAGTAAACACTCTCGCCAACCACGGAAACGGATTTGACCAAACCGGACGTTTCGTGAAGAGTCCATGCGGCCACGTCTTCGGCGCGATAGACAGTCAGCGTGGCAAATTTTCCATCCTGACGCACGAGGAATAATAAGCGGCGTTTCTGGTCAAAATCCTGATCGATCGGGGTGGTGATGATATGGCGCGAGAGCAAAGCCAGATCGGTAGCGCGATAAGCTTGCTCAACATCCGTATAAATGAATTCGCGCAGCTCCTGACCATTTCGGGCCACAAACAAGGTGGCTCCATCGACATCAAGCGGCGGAATATACCGATGAATAGGCGAACCAATCCGCGTTTGCCGTTTAATCTGAACATTGGCGGGAGTGAGAGGGTCCCCCGTAACCATCCATTCCGCGCCACTGGTAAAAACCTGCAAATGCCGCCCCGAAAAGACGCCGCGAATCGCGTTGATCTGGTCCGAGAAAATACCAAACTCAATCGCTTCGCTGTCCAGTCCGGTTCCCAGATTGAAATTCATCAAATCTCCCGATTGCGACATCCAGAGTCGGTTGGGCAAATCGCGGCTGCCACCAATCACAAGGCGGTCTTGGTGATAGGCTGCCGAAACGGGATACCCGCGCACAGGTGAGAACGCCTGCTCTTCCCAATCGACCGTCGCGCTCAGCGAGAGCAAAGTTTCAATGACGCTGACCGTCACCACGGTTGGCGAATTAAACGCAGTGATAAGAACTTCTTTGTTGCCAACGCGCAATCTGGTTCCCTCGTGTGCAGCAGAGAACACAGCCTCCGAAGCGGTGAGCGTGATGGTTCCACTGGTCCCGCTAGGGGTCAAGGTCACACGGCTTTCAGCAAATTTGAAATAGGGTTGATGCACCACATCGTTTTTGCTGTAAAACTCCCAGCTTGCCAAAGTCCATGTGCCGCTAGCCGAACGAGTCAAGCGGCGCGAGGGAAAATCGGGATGCATGAAGAGCAGCGTATCCGCACTCTGTGTCCATGAAACTTGCGAGATATGCTCGGTTCCCCAAGGAGACGCCACAAAAGCAACCGGCACGCCCTCTTCATAAATATCAATGCGCAGGGCCGTGAGGACCAACAGATACGTCTGCTCTGTGTTAAATTCAAAGGCCAAAAGCCTCCCGTTTCCAAGAGCCGTATCGACATAGCGCAACCCGCAACGGCGCGTCACGCCGCCAGTAGGCTGAATAAAGACGTTCCGCAGTTGAAGAGCCCCGTTCTCATAGGCTCTCAAATCTCCCCGCCCGAGTAAATCGGGAGAAACTTCTCCAGCAGTGAAAGTGGTCTTATAAAGTGTGAGCTTGGTCATGGCGTTACTCGCGGGCTGAGATCAGAGAAAAATCTTCAATACGGTTGGGCGTGTCCTGCTGGGCGTCAATCTGACGGGCCTTGGCAAATTCAGCTTCGGCCAGACGCGCAAGGCTTTCGGCCCGCGATGAATTTTCGGTCAGGGGTAAACAGAATTCGGCGGCAAGCCGCGCAATCAAAGCCATATCAAAATAAGGAGGAAACTCTTCTTCGGCGGGCCGGAAAATATAGGTCAGAATAACTTCTTCGGCGGCAGTTTGAATGGTTCCTCTAGTCACGCGAAAATTAAGCCCGCGCCCCCGTCCTCCGTTGCCGGCGGAAATGACTCGCAAATAATCAAGCGGCAACTGATAGGCGTAAGGGTAATCCGCAAGGGGAGGAGACGACAACCGCGAGAGCAAAGCTTGTCCCGTTGCAAAACTCCAGCCATAGGCGGATAAAACAGCATCGCGCACAGGCGCATAGAGGACGCTGGCAATTTCGGATTCGGCGGTTCCATCGGAAAACGAACTGATCGGACGCGCCCCGATCCGAATTAAAGCGCGGCTGCATAGGCCAATATCATTCAAAGCCATCTTTAGAATCTCCTCAAAAAAATGAAAAAAAGAGCGGCTCCAGCCATTGGCCAGAGCCGCCCCTCTTGTGGACTGACAGATCCTTGCGCCGGAAGCGGGGCCGGCGCACAAGGTCTTCACCTTCAAACAAGGGAAGAAGGTTAAGCGGTAAAGACCGCCACCGTGACAACGGTTCCGGTATTGCCGGTTACCACATAGAACACGGTAGAGGGGGTTCCGTCAGTGTCAAGATTGACAATCATCAAATCATTCACCCGCAGCATAGACGCCGCCGAATTAAAATATCCGGCGGTCACGACAGAAGAATCTATCGTGGTGTAATGCCACAAAGTGAAATTGTTAGCATAGGCAAGGACGCTAAGGTCTTTGGTTAAAAAAGCCATAGGAAATCTCCATTCAAGTTAATAAGAAAAAATTAATCGGGGGTTTCGTCACAGTTGATAACGACAACACCGGACCCATCAATCAGAACGGCTCCTTGCGACATCATGTTGTTGACAAAGTGCGAAGCCCGATCCCCATGCCATGAAATATCGGTTACGACATCGGAACCAGAGGCATGGCCAATGGCCGTTTTGTGGAACCAGAAACATTTGCGAATGTCGTTTCCGTCAATCGGCAAACCTGAATGGGGAATCCACGTTGCGCCCAGCCATTTCTTGGCTTGCGTTCCTTTGTAGGGCAGCTCATCAGGACCGACAAAATCGCTGCTGGCAAATTCGGGAAGCTTGAGCAGCTCGCTCCATTGTTGCCAACCGACCACGGCGAATCTCTGACCATCGTCAGGAATATCAGCTTCGCCCAATTTTTCAAAAGCGGCGAGAACTTTGTCTCTGGTGAGGCCGGTATTGCCATCCGCAATCGTGTGCGTTGATGCTCCAGACAAGGCCGCGATAATCAAATCATCGGTCTTGCGGCCCAGCGCATAAGCTCCGGCATTGGCAATCACGCCGCGCTCATCGTGGTTGATTTTCAGTTCATCGAGTTTGTCCACCCAATCGCCGGCATAATAATCCTGCAAGAGACACTCAACAGAAGTATAAGACGCATTCATCACAGGAACCATCCCGTGAGTAGATTTGGTTGACGCAGTCCCTTTGCCAATTTTTTGGAAGATGACCGAAGATCCCTTCACATTATTGACGTTCCGGACGGCCCCACGGAGCTTGGCCCCTTGGCGTTGATAAGCTTCATGGACTTCGCGCTCAAATTGTTTGACGAAGGCCACATTGATGGTCGTGGTCATGATTAAACCTTTTCTAAATAGAGGGTTGAAGAAAAAACGGGTCGTCTCTGGTTACCGGAGAGCCTCTCCGGCCAGTCGGACCGCAAAACCAAGGGGCCCGAATCATCTGATCTGATTCGGGTTGTCCGCATTAAAAAACGTCTTGGAGGGAAACCCACCAAAAGACATAACTATAAAAACAACAACTTAAGGCTTATTATTGACAAATACTTGCGGTTTTCCTTGTTGAAAACCGTCAAACTGTGTCAAAATGACACTTCCTATATTTATGTTGATTTTTTATAATCCCTTTGTATATTACTAAGCGGTTGGTGATTACGAAAAAGTACTGAAGGTGTCCTGGTTTCTTTTTTAGAAAAACGTCTACGCAAGTGGACATTACCGGGAGTCCCTATATGATACAGTCCATTATGACTGCACTTGGATTGAAAAAGATACATCACGGTCAGGGCGGCGGCGGTGATGATTTTTCTTCGCGTCGCTCTTATCCTCGCCGAACCAGCGATCAATGCATCAGCATGATCGATGGGAAAGCTCACCCGGTTCTGGACTGGAGCCCGGGGGGCGTTCGCTTGTTCGCTGATACCCGCCCCTTGGCCATTGGCCAAGAGTTGCCTGTCGTTCTGAAATTTCATCTTCAAGACGAAGTTGTCCAAGTGGAGCATCTGGCCCACATCATCCGCAAAGGCCGTGACAGCGTATCGTTGCAATTTTTGCCACTTACGAAAGATATTCGTCGGACGTTCCAGCAGGTGATTGACGACTTCAACGCCCGCGAATTTGCCAGCTCGCAGATTTAACCCCCTTCTCCCCCCTTCAAAAAAAGGAGGGAGAAGAAAACTTCCGCATCTTTTTGGTTAAAGAAGTTTCTCACATTTATTGATCTCATCATTCCACCGACCGCCAGCATCCAAGCAACTGTCGATTTGGAAAAAGAATGGATCAACAAGCAAGAGACCAATGAGAGCTACAAGTGGAACCGTCACCGCGAAGGTGCATAACCACATCCAAACTTTCCAAAGCTTGCCCAGAAATGGTTTAATATTTTTCATCCAATCCTCTTGGTCCAAAGATTATCCCAAAACATTATTTATACAATAGTCATTCCCCGCTTTTCCCCCGTCACCCCCGCTTTATAGGCGGGGGTCTGGTCTTGTGCAGTTTCGCTAGCCTTATAGCTAATAATAGAATTATAGAGAGGGCCTGTCATCCCCGACAAGGGAAGCAAAGCTGACCGCAGATCGGGGATCCAGCGCAAGAGTGAGGCAAAGCCTCACAAGATTCTGGATCCCGTTTGTGCCAGCGTCCTACGGATGCGGGGGCGGGATGACGGAAGTCTATCACTATTTATAATATCAGCTATAGTTCGAATACAATTTCTCGAAACCAGCCGTCACCTGCGCAATATAGGCAGGATCTTTGTCGCGCCAATATTTCGGGTTTTGCATCATGGACCGCAAATCCGTCTCGTTTGCCACTGCCGCTGCCGCACCGCTTTTGGCTTTGAGCGAAGAGGATTCCCCTTTCATCAAGTGGTAAAGAGCCATGACCCCTTCGAAAGAACAGGCCATTCCCTCAAGAACAGATGGCGGCAAGTTGCGGCGACCATATTCGAGCAATTGGCGCGAGACTTCCTGCCATTGTTCAACACCGCCAAATTCGGCGACAAGGCGTTCAACTTCGCGGTCGGCTTGGAACTCGGCAGCCATTTCGAGAATAAGAGGAACCATTTTTTCGGCGGCAAGGTCGTAAACTTCCTGCACCTGTTCCGGCGTAAACCCCTTGGTATGAAGCCGCGCATTCAATTCGGGGTCTGGCTGAAACAAATCATTGGCCACGGTCACGGTGTAATCTTCTGGACGCTCAGGCACCCCCAAAGACTTCCAGATTTTGAGACGATCCGCCTCACTCTGCGGCAGAGGAAGGCTCTGCCCCAGCTTCTTTTCAAGCGCGAGATAGGACGCAAGCAGTGCGTTCACGCGAATTTCTTTCTTTTCAGTATCCCAGAATTTATCGGGAACGCCCTCAGGCTTGGCCGGATCGGAAGACGTAGAAGGTTGGGCGGTTTCATCAATCGGATGAGTAAGCAGGCTATCAGTCATGTGAAGTCTCCTTTGCAAGAGGGTCAGGGTTGGAATGAAGGTTAAGTGAAAGTTCTGATGAAGGAATGGAGTTCAAAAGCTGCGGTGGAACGCCCAGCACACGCGACATATAGCGGACAACTTCGCCAATATTAACGTACTCGGCTCCGCCATTCCCAAGCGAGAGAATGTTCCGAACCCATGTCATGGTTGAATCAAGATGGCGAGCGGCCTCGGCTCTGGCGAGTGGCGAACGCAGTTCAATCTGAACAACCCGTCCATCAAGCGGCAAGTCCGGCAAAACCCCTCGCCGCTTGAGAATCAGATAAGCCCGTTGGATCAAAGGGATCAAAAACTCGCTTTGCAACCTTCCGTAAGTTGCCCCCAAAAGTAACGACATCTGGGCCGATCGTTCGGTGACTTCTGTAGCCGTCATGCGTGCTTGACCCAACTCGGGCAAGCGGTCTGCCAACAAGGCGTGGCGAATTCGGCTGCGCAAATCATCCAGAATAATCTGCGAGACATCAAATCGCCCGGGCATTTCGAGCGGGGTCAGTCCCTTTGATCCCATCGCTTTGGGAATAATGGCCCCGGGAACCAACTCGATATTGGCCGGATTGAGAACCCCATCATCTTCGGCTTGCCAGATACCTGTCACGGCAATAGAAGCATTCTTCAAGATCAGTTCAACAACCTTGTTGGCCGTCTTAATATCCGGCAA
>JAGOQV010000043.1:0-1444 GCA_018063145.1 Alphaproteobacteria bacterium | reverse complement strand
CGAAGCCGCCAATTGATCGACAGCATCCAGAGCCGTTGCATCATAAAGCCGTTCGCTGCGGCGATTTCCCGACTGAACCCCGCCCAGAAAATCCCCCCGTTGCGGCAAAGCATAGTCGTAACAATCCTGCCATAAATCTTCCCATGCTCGCCGCTTTCTATGGGCTGTTTCAAAACGGCGCAAAACCGCCTCAGGCGAAACACTCGCCAAAGCGCGAGTTTGATGGCTAAACGCAACCGGCATTTCTATTCTCCCAATAAATTTTTACGTTGTGTCCCCACATCAGACGGAGTCAAAATCCCCCTGAAACTGGTTAGAACCGTCCCCAATCGAGACCGGCTGCGACGTAGAACATTCTCAGCTCTTTGCGCCGCTGTAACCGTCTCGTCCACCTCTGAATCAGGAGAAGAAGCAGGATTGGAACTGGTACTGCTTACAGCCGGAACATAAACAACTTGCGGCGCAGACACCGGCGCACTAGCGGCTTTGGGCCGCGAGGTTAAACTTCCCATTGAGAAACTCCTTCTTTGATAAAATGGAATGGTTGTTAAATTCTTTTTGCTAAAGCCGCATAAAGCTGCCACGGGGTAAAAATCCACCACCCGCGCAACCCGATAATCCGCTTGACGGCCTCAACACAGGTAAACATCATAGGCGGCAAAATTTTTTGCTTTGGGCAAAGAGGCGACGGAACTTTGATGACTGTCATTCCTTGTTCGCTCAGCCAACCAAGCAAATCAAAAGTTTCAGGAACATCTACCAGAAACAGTTCCGTATAATGAGCCAACGGATCATAAGAAATCCAATGCCCACGATCCCGTATCACCACAAAACAATGGCGAAACCCACGGCGCAAACATTTCAGAAAGGGCAAATCGGTTTCATCCGAAAATACGACCCAAAGCATCCTCTCCGAGGGAGATTGATTGCTTTGACTCATAATATTCTCTCTCTTTCTCGATAGTCCAATGAGGTTTTTTGACAATGCCTTTGGCAATTAAAACATCTTCGATCCTCTCCATGGCCTCTTGCCAAAGAGAATGGGCGCGCATCTCTTTTGCCCGCTGAGGATCAGGCGACATTTGCCGCCGTCCATAAAATCTGAGAACCAAAATATGATCCATCAACAACCGCCGCCCCCGATAGAGCCGCTCAACAACAGCCAGCACGTCCACAGGTTCACACGGGCGACACCCCAACCCCAAACCCGCAACAATTTTTGCCCCCTCACTTCGGGCGAGAGAGGCTTGGATAAACCAGAACCAAGCCTCTTCTGCCGAGACAAAAGGGGTTGTTTGCCCATCAACGTAAGATTTAGGAACATAGCGATCATGAATTGGCATCAAAAACCCCTTTTGGTCTGGATCAACAGGAACCCCGACCCCACCGGACCTAAGCCGCAGACGCAGTTGTTCCCTTTATGTTCTCTTTATGACGTCAGTTT
>JAGOQV010000002.1 GCA_018063145.1 Alphaproteobacteria bacterium | reverse complement strand
CGGCGAAGCCATGAAGATTGAAAACGGCTGGATCACGGTCGATGTTAAAAACAAATTTGCAGTCGGGGACCGCCTTGAATTCATTCTCCCTTCAGGTCAAAATCGTGAAGTCATTCTGGCTGAAATGTTGGATTCCAAAGGAAACCACATAGAAGTAGCCCCAGGCAATGGCCACATTGTGCGCATTCCGGCGCAAGGCATGGACAGTGATAAAATCCTCATTTGCCGGTTTTTATAAAAAATATTGACAGCGCAGGAGGTAAATATTACGAAAACATCATCGTCTCTGTCGCCCTAGTAGGAGTAAATATGCAATACGTTGTCTTTCCAGATACCTTTCCTGTAACGAACGAAGAACTTGAAAATTCCCCTCTCTTTGCTCACGGAGACGTAGCCTTTGTCTCAGGGTATGCCGAAAGAATCACGCAGGAGGCTTATCGTCTTGTTGTTCCGAAAGACTGGCCCGTTTTTATAAACCCGCCAAGTCTTCCCAATGGGTTTATTGAGAACGTTGAGAAAGTGCGAGGGATTTTACTCCAGAGCCGCAAAGAGTTCATTGATCTGACAAGCAGGCTAGAGAACGGGAATGCAACAGAAGATGATAATAGGTTACTCCAACGAACAAAACTTACCGATATTTGGCAAAATCGAGTTGCTATAGGGACCGGATGCCTGCCCGTTTTGCAGCAGCGTGGAAAAAACACCGAACCTGTTTTTGTTCTCATCAGACGTGGGGCAAACGCGCCTGTTCGTCCGAACCAACTTCACGAGGCAACAGGGCTTGCTTCAGGACACCCCCTTTTGTGTGGGCTCAAAGAAGGGCTTGAGGAAATTGCCCTGACTGATCCCACGACGAACAGTTGGATTGTTGCAGATCCCCAAGAAAAGACTATAGACACAAAGTCTCTCTTTAGAAAAATCTACCGTGAGAATGAGGAAAGGGTACGGGGACGTCTGGCTCAAAAAACGGGCAAGGCAATGCCTCCTTCACCTTTGCATATAGCTTACACCAGCGCCGTCATTGGCCCGCTCCCCAAAGACAGAGATAACACGGTTGTCATTTCCTATCTTGGCAGACCAGATGAAACCGTTCCGGCTTTCCCCTACTTGGATTCTCCCATTCGGACTTTCAGCCTGACTATGCCTTTGACTATGGTGTTTGACTGTGTAAGTCGCATTGTGAGTGTCGATGGGGAGGCAGCCTTCCCGGGAGATGATCAAAAAGGAAGAGGTACCTACCACGGAACACTTCAGGATATGGAAGACCCGCGCCATAATCTCCTTGCCCAAACCGCCGCTTACTTTGCAGCACTCAGGAGATAAACTTGAGGCGGGGCAAAGAAAAGGCACCACAGTACTCTGGTTTTGTTCTAATTAGCTGGTTTGTGTCGTAACCTTTTATTCCACAACCAAGCGACAACGAGAAAGCATTTGATCTAGGGCAGCCATTGTCTTGCCAAGGTCAGGGCTTTCGTCCTCGGCCCATGTCCGCAAAACCCAAACATACCCGAGCGTTAAACCCGCCACCTTTGCAAGTCCCAAAAGGCCAGAGGTTTCAACCTTGGCAACATCCAGCATATTGCGCATGGACTCGGCGAGTTGGGGACCACCAGCTAAGGCCTGTTTTGGATCACAAGAAAGTGACCGTAGAAAAGAAAGGCTCGCAGCCCTGTTCCGGTTAGAGGCTTCGAGTCGTTCCATGAGAACATCAAAAACACGCTCTTTCACAGGAGATGTTTCATCAATATCTGGAAACGCCGCCGCTACTGCCTCGTCCAGCTTTTCGCTATACGCAAGCAGAACAGAGGATTTATCAAGAAAGAAACGGTAAAAATCAGCCGATGTCCCCCCTGCGTTATGCGCAACATCCCATACTGTCACCTCGGCCCACGGAGCTTCAGCCGCCAAACCAATCGCCGAGGCCAGAAGAGTTTCCGGTGAAATTTCCTCTGATTTCTTAGCTCGCCTTTTCTTTACAACCATCCTGAACTCCCAAAGCAACATATTGTCATACCAATGTATCAGAGATAAAGTCTCCCGCAATGACCTTTCAAACAAGCGAAAGATTTATAAAAATGACGAAACAATACGGCCTAGTCGCCATTGGTAATGCAATTATTGATATTCTCTCCCCCACCACCGAAGAGTTCATCACATCACAAATCCCGTATGGCATGAATCGGGGAGCCATGAGTTTAATTAGTTCCCAGCGTGCAGCAGAACTCTATAACTTGATGGGACCGGCCACCGAAATGTCGGGTGGGTCTGCTGGCAATACGATGGCCGTTTACGCCTCGCTTGGTGGAACAGGAGCTTTCATCGGCAAAGTTGCCGATGATGAATTTGGCACTGTGTACCGCCATGATATGCGCTCAATCGGGATTGATTTTGACACCCCTCCTTTGAAAGACGGTCCTCCGACCGCTCAATGTTTGATTCTTGTCACCCCCGATGCCCAGCGGACAATGAATACATTTTTAGGAGCATCAACCCGCATTGCCAGCGATGATGTTGATGAATCCCTGATTGCTTCCTCAGCAATCACCTATCTAGAAGGATATTTGTTTGATGATCCTGTGGCCAAAGCCGCTTTCTTCAAAGCCGCCACTCTCGTGAAAAAACATGGTCGCCGTCTGGCCCTCACCTTATCAGACCCATTCTGTGTTCACCGTCACCGCGAAGACTTTCTCAAGCTGATTGAAGATCACGTGGATATTCTCTTTGCCAACGAAGAAGAACTCAAAGGTCTTTATGACGTTCTGACCGTAGAAGACGCTTTTGATAGAGTACGTTCAAGTTGTTCAATTGCTGCCATCACCTTGGGGGCAAAGGGCTCCATCCTGATTTCCGGCAACGAAACCATTTCAGTTGCTGCCATTCTTCCGGTGCAACTGGTGGATACCACGGGGGCTGGAGATGCCTACGCCGCCGGAGTCTTGTTCGGTCTTAGCGAAGGAAAATCTTTGGCGGAAGCTGGACGGATTGGCTCTTTTGCCGCCTCGGAAGTTATCAGCCACATGGGACCACGTCCGGCGCGTCCTTTGCGGGAAGGCCTCGCCAAACTCGCGGCCTGATTTAGGATTTTGGCGCTCTTACATCCCGACAATTTCGCGGTAAGTGTCGAAAGACTCACGAGATTTGCAAACAATACGAATCTCTTCGATCTCCGGCCCTACCGCCTCTTTGAGCGATGTAATCGCAAGGCGGGCCGCACGGCGCAAGGGAAAATCACTGCGCCCCGACCCCAAAGCCGGAACCCCCACCGATCCGATCCCATGCTGGGCCGCCAGTTCAATGGCATGACGGTAACAAGAACGCAGCAGTTTCTCTTCGTTCCCGAGTCCGTCTTTCCACTTTGGAATAATGCAAAAGATCAAGTATTTGAAGGGCAAACCAAAAGCCGGAGCCAAATGGACATCTCCTGGTTTGGGTTTGATAATATGGCCCAAGACATATTCATCAAGGCGCGGTCCGGCCGCTTTGAGAAGAAGCTGGTTAACAGGCCCTCCCCATGACAAATCCTCGCTTAAAAACGACACAAGAGCCTGTAAATCGGTTTGTTCCAGCAATTCCCCGTGGACAATACGAAGAGTCTGAACCCGTTGGGCATTGGAGAACGGCGAAAGGTTTGGTATGTCTTCATTCATGCGCCCAATCATACTCAAAATTCTTGCCGTTACAGCCCCTTTTTTATTTCTAGCCACACCATTGTGCGCAGACCAGACCGAACACCAAGGTCTAGCCATGCATGGGACCGCCGAAATGCCTGCCGGATTTAGTCATTTCAGTTATGCCAATCCTGAAGCTCCCAAAGGTGGAAAGCTGCGCCAAGCCGCGATTGGAACCTTTGACACCATTAACCCTTTCTCACTCAAAGGCAAATCTGCTCAAGGCCTAAACCTAGCCTATGACCGTTTGACCGCCCGCTCATGGGATGAGCCGTTTACCCTTTACCCCTTGATTGCCGAGAAAATTGAAACGCCCAAGGACCGATCAAGTATCAGTTTCACCCTCAACCCTAAAGCCCGCTTTCAGGATGGAAGCCCCATCCTCCCCGAGGATGTTCTCTTCACCTTCAAGACCTTGAAGGAAGAAGGCCGCCCCAACATGCGCCAAGTCTATAAATTGGTTAAAAAAGCCGAAAAAATTGGAGAAAATGGGGTTAAATTCAGCCTAAATAGCGGTTTTGACCAAGAAACAGTGATGATTTTGGCAATGATGCCCGTTTTAAGTGAAAAATGGTGGAAAAACCGTTCTTTCAACCAAACTATTCTCGAATTTCCCCTCTCATCTGGCCCATATCGCATCGAAAAACTTGATCCAGGCCGTCAAATTGTTTTTAAGCGAGACCCAAATTATTGGGCCAAAGATCTTCCTGTAAATCGAGGACTTTATAACTTTGACGAAGTGGTCTTTGATTACTACCGTGACAATACCGTTTCGTTCGAAGCCTTCAAAACTGCCAACATTGATGTTCGAACCGAACAAAATCCAGCCCTGTGGGATAAAGCTTATCGGTTCAAAGGCCTTACCAATGGAGCCGCACGTCAGGAAAACCTGAAACACGGGCGCGTTGAGCGGATGTGGGGATTTATTTTCAACACGCGCCGCCCTCCCTTTAATGACCTCAGAGTCCGCAAAGCACTCTCCCTCATGCTTGATTATGACTGGGTCAATCGCAATATTTTTCATGGCAAATATCAAACTCTCTCAAGTTACTATCCCAATTCTTCCCTTGCTGCATCTGGGCTCCCGTCAACAGCAGA
Organism: Alphaproteobacteria bacterium; assembly: GCA_018063145.1. GTDB lineage: Bacteria > Pseudomonadota > Alphaproteobacteria > Micavibrionales > Micavibrionaceae > UBA1573. The sequence continues at coordinate 45,529 of JAGOQV010000002.1, read as the reverse complement.
ACTTGCTTTACTGGCCCCCTTTCGTGACAAGCTTCCTCCCGAAGTTTTTGGACCAGCGTGGGCTCCCCCCCAAAGCGGAACCCCTCGTTCCTTACGGGACAACTTGAGAGAAGCTGATTCTCTCCTCAAATCCGCCGGATGGGAAATCCAGAAGGAAACCCGCATTCAGAAAAAAACCGGAAAACCATTAAGATTTGAAATTCTGCTAGGGAGTGCTGAGGACGAAAAAGTCGCACTCGCCTTCAAACGCGCCCTCAAACGACTGGGGATAGAAGTTAGCTTACGAACGCTCGATAACGCCGCTTTTCGAGACCGACTAAACGGCTATGACTTTGATTTAACACTATATTTTTGGCAAAACACCCTTTCCCCGGGAACAGAGCAGTTGATTTACTGGGGCTGCGACTCAGCGAAGCAGGAGGGCCGCTTTAACTACGCCGGAATTTGTCACGAAGCCACAGATTTCCTTGCAAAATCTATTCCTCAAGTCAAAACCCGCGAAGAATTGGTCACAACAACACGGGCTCTGGACCGCATTTTAACCCATGAACACTATGCAATTCCCTTATTTTTCGCGGGAAGCGACTTCGTAGCCTCATGGAAACCGTTTCGCCATCCCCAAAAGACCCCTCTCTACGGAAACGTGATAGAAAGCTGGTGGTATGATGAAAACGGCATTGAGGGAAAACCATAGTCCTGTTATGGTTACAGCCAGATTTAAGATTCACACCAATTCAGGATGCCCCGAATGATAAAGTCTTCTGCCCTTTTGCTTGCCACCCTATCTGCTCTTTCCTTGACCGCTTGTGAAAGTGCCATGACCCGTGAAATCGAAGAGAATGGCCGCTACTGGCAGCGCATTGACACCACCGATGCCATTTATCAGCAAGGACCAAAAGCCCAGCAAATGCTGTTCCAAGATATTGCCCGCTGCACATCGGAACTGAATGAACTGGAACGCCTCGGCGCAGTCAAAAACGCGATCCCTGCCGACACGTTCGATAAGGATTTTAACAAAGTAGATCCCAATTCCTCTGAAGGCCGCTTAGCCAAGTGGGACACGCCAGAGCGCGATGGTTATTTGCGAACCGAACATCTTGATTATCATGATTTTGAAGGTTGTATGACCTTCAAAGGCTGGGAGCGCGTCAAGTATGTGAACTACGAGACAGCCAAACGCTCTCGCGATACCTACCTTGATAACATGGGCTATGAACGCTACCGCGCCAAGCTCAATGAAACATCCAAAAGTATTGAGCCTAAAAAAGGTTTCAACGATTAGCAGTTTCCTGAAAACCCCGCAACAATCGCGGGGTTTTTTATGGCCGCTGCATCAGCTCGGCAACACCGCGCAGAACCTCTTCTACACTCAAACTTTCCATGAGATTGTGTTTGAGGGTTTTGGGATCGTAACCAGAAAAGTTAATCAGTTCGGCAGAAGATTCAGGGGTCCGAACGTGGTGTGCCCGTAATCCACTAGGTGCATAAATATCTGGAAAACTTGGGCCATATAGTCCCAATGTTGGAACTCCTACCGCTGCCGCGCAATGAGTGAGCCCCGAATCATTACCCAGAAACAAATTGCACCGCGCAAGAGCCGCCGCCGCTTCCCCGGGGGTCCCTTTGGCAATCACATCAATACGCTGCACTTCAGGGACTGAGTTCAAAAGAGCATAAGCTTCTTTCTCTTCACCCGGAGCCGCGAAGACTGCCAACCTCCATCCCTCACATAACCCTCCTTCACCAAGAAGCCGCGCAGCAACATCTTTATAACGGTCAATCGGCCATGTCTTGCCAATCCAATTTGATGTCGGCCCGATTCCGAGGACTAAAGGTCCATCAGGAACCAAGAACTGTGCCCGTTCTTGTTGAGACTTCGAGAGGTAAAGGCGGGGCAAAGGAATTTTGTTTAACCCCATAATCTGAGCATTTTGTGCTGGTTTGGGAAGAGTCTTGTCTATATGGGAGCCGTGGCTATAAACATGGTTGGCTCGTACCAAACGAGAAACCAGAGAATTGCGTAAATCCACAACAATATCCCAACGAAGAGGGACAACCAGTTTCCACAACTTCCACCAGTGTCTGTTCCACTTTTCCTTGTTCAGAGCAATGATCCGCTCCAGTGTCGGCACACCTTCAAACAAACTCGCGCAAAGTGGGCCACACACGATGGTTATTTTATGATCTGGATAAGACCGCACCAGATAATCAAGCAAACCACTGGAAAACACAGCATCCCCAATCCGTGTTGAGGTGATAAAAAGAATACGGCGCGGAACGAGTAAGTTTGACATTGGCGTTTTTTCCTAAATTCCCTTACAAGATACCTATGAACCCTGTAGATGATAAGTCTTGTTTTGTAACCCTTCCCCAGCGCGGCATTGTGCGCGTTTCTGGTCCTGAAGCTTCGAAGTTTTTGCAAAACCTAGTTACCAATGATCTCGATCGCCTAACCAGCACCGCAACGATCCACGCCTGTCTGCTCTCTCCACAAGGAAAGTTTCTGCATGATTTTTATATCACAAAGGATGGCGAAACCTACCTGCTAAACTGTGAAGGAAACACCCGCACCGAAGATCTCGCCAAAAGACTTGGCTTTTATAAACTACGCAGCAAGATCACAATAGACCATATCTCTCAGGTTAGGACCTTTCTCTCTTTGCCAGATTGGCAAATTTCCTATTCTGCCTTCCCGCTTTTTCCTGAAGTTTCTTTCGAGAATTGGGATAAGTTCCGAATTCTCCATGGCCGCCCGGACGGAAGTCGCGATGCTGAAATTGGTCTATCCACTTTGGCCGAACTAAACCTTGATACCACTACTGTTTCCTACACCAAAGGCTGTTATATAGGACAAGAATTGGTCGCAAGAATGCACAACCGAAACCTTGGGAAAAAGCATTTGGTTGCACTGGAGTTTGATTCTCCTCAGCCCGCATGGGGGGAAGAAATTAAAATGGAAGATTTGTCTCTGGGATATATGCGTTCTTCCTGCCAGAAGATGGGACTTGCCCTGATGACCTTTGAAACCGAAGAGTTTCTCAAACAACGAAGAGAAGAAAATAAAGATGATCCGGTACGTCTTTTGGGACAATGACAACACCTTAGTGGAAACTGCCGCACTCCATTGGCGCAAACACAAAGAAACTTTGGCTCGCCACGGAATCAATCTTCATGATTCGTACCGCAAGATGGTTTATCACAATAATGGTCAGCAGAATTGGGAATGGATGACCCGCGACCTTGGCCTTTCCTGTCCCTGCGATGTATACCTTGACGAGATCGACACATGGTATGAAGACCATTTAGGAGAGGCCGCTATACGCGAAGGCGTTCTAGAAGCTCTCGCCTATTTCAAAAACACTGGAGCCCATCAAGCTGTTGTTTCCAATGGCCGAAAACGATCTGTACTGGCCATCCTCAACGCTAAGTCTCTCCTTCCCTATTTTGAGTTTGTCTTGGGCAAAGAAGATTACGAAGGGCGAAAACCAGACCCTGCGCCCTACCTGAGTGCTCTCGCCAGAATGGCCGCCCTTACGGGACACCCTATCAACCTGCAAGAATGCCTCGCTATTGAAGACGAGCCTGTCGGAGTGACCGCCGCATCTAGAGCTAACCTACCTGTTATTCATCGCCGCTTCACAGAAGAAGAAGCCCCCGCGCCAGAAGCCTTTTCCTCTGTTTTCTCTGCCGCTGATTTTATCTGGCAGATCAAAAACCGATAGAGTTTCATAGCTCCCACCATTATCAAGCCAAAGAAAACACCAGCCACACCCTCGGATCCCATTTTGGCCAATGTTCCTAAAATCGCCCCTACCCAACCGGAGAGCGCCGATTCAATTCCTTCACGGATTGCATGAAATAAATGCTCAAGTGGTGGAATACCGTGCGCTATTAGTTCGCCACCAATATAGAGCATAGCTCCCGTCCCGATGATCGAAATTCCCCGCATCAATTTAGGAGCAGAAACCAAAATAATCCGCCCGATAAACCGCATATTACGGTGGTACAAGCGTGTCCCTTTTTTCTCCGCCAAGTGCAGACCAACGTCATCAAGTTTAACCAATCCTGCAACAATCCCGTAAATTCCGATGGTTGTTACAACCCCTACTATCGCCAATGATACAAACTGATTTATCCATGACGCATCTGGATAAAACGCGCCAAGAGCAATAAATGTAATTTCCATGGACATGACAATGTCGGTCTTAATCGCGCCTGCGACCAGTTGATCCTCAAACTCCTTGGCCGTTTCCTTGCCATCAGAATTTGTATCACTTTTACGATCAGCATCCCCACCATGCCCCAAAAGCTTTTCTGTTCCCTCATAGGCAAGGTAGGCTCCCCCCAGCACCAGAATGGGGGTTAGCAAAACAGGAACAAGCGCATTGATAGCGACCGCTGCTGGCACAATCCAAACTTTGTTGATGAAAGATCCTTTGGCGATACGGGCCACCACAGCCAACTCCCGACGCGCTTCAATTGCCTGCCCTGCAACCGCCTTGGCATTAACCGGAATGTCGTCCATGACCACAGCTGAAGCCTTTTGAACTCCCATTTGTGCCATTGAGGCTGCGCCATCCATATTGCTTGTTGCCAGCTTAGTCGCTGAAGCAATATCATCTCCGGCTGCAGCCGCTACTTTGCCCATCATTGAGGCTACATCATCCAGCAAAATCAGAAATCCGCCTGGCACAACCCACTCCATCGTAAAAAAACAGCATCATTAAAGACAGAGAATATATAACAATATGGCGTAAATAAGGCAAATATGGACCAAAATTCCGCCATATTCCTCTGCCATGATGAAAGAAGATAAGAATTCATAGTTTCAGCGTTGAAATCTTAACTAAGACACCTCAGACCAACCGACCATATATGAAACCCGCTGCTTGTCCCTCCTCGCAGCGGGTTTTGGTTTTTAGAATCAAAGCCGTCCAAAATCCGCAATTTGCTGCGCAAAGCCGCGAATCTTAGATAAAACAGCAAGGCGGTTTGCTCTTGTTTCAGGATTATTGTCGTTAACCACCACCTTATCAAAGAACAGGTCAACCTTATCTTTGACATTGGCAAGACACGTCATCGCCCCTTGATAATCAGCCCCTTTGATAAAGCTATTGAACTGGGGAGTCATCGCCAGCAACGCCCGATACAAGTCCTGTTCTTCGGGTTGCGTCAGGCCGGATTCTTTGACCGTTGTAGAGCTGGCTCCTTTTTTCTCCTCGGTTTCGAGGATGCTAATCGCCCGCTTGGCGGTCAAGACAAAGTCTTTCCCCTTATCCGTGTCAAGAAAACCTGAGAGTTGAATCATCCGGTTGCGCATATCCAGAAAATTTTCTCCGGAAGCAACAGCTTCAATAATATTATGCGGGGTGCCTTGTCCTTTCATCAGAACCTTAAAGCGATCAGACATAAACTCTGCAATATCTGACGGTAACGGCGTATTGTACAAAGACGCTGCCTGAGCCAAGACAGAGGGCAGATCAATCGTCAAGTTATTATCCAGCACGAGGCGAATAATACCCAAGGCCGAGCGGCGCAGCGCGAAAGGGTCCTTACTGCCTGTTGGCTTTTCACCAATAGAGAAGAACCCAACCAAGGTGTCCACCTTATCAGCAAGGGCAACTGCCACAGCCACCGGATCACTCGGGCAAGAATCATTCGGACCAGCAGGAGAGTAATGAGATTTAATCGCTTCAGCCACTTGCTGGTCTCCTCCAGCGGCGGCAGCGTAGTACCCACCCATAATTCCCTGCAGTTCAGGAAATTCACGAACCATGCCAGTCACCAGATCCGCTTTGGCAAGCAAAGCCGCACGTTCAGCTTTTACTTTATCAGCGTTGATACCAGAGGCAATAAAGCCCGCGAGGGACTGGAGCCTCATAGCCTTTTCAGTCATACTGCCCAGTTTTTCGTGAAAACGAATTTGCTCAAGACGGGGCAAATAGTCTTCCAATTTATGTTTCTTATCCTGATCCCAAAAAAATCGCGCATCCGACAGACGCGCCCGCAATACCTTCCGGTTGCCATAGATGATCGTCTTCCCTTCGTCGTTTGGCTGGACATTGGCTACACAAATAAAATGATTGGACAATTTTCCGGATTGGTCCAGAACAGCAAAGTACCGCTGGTGGTCTCGCATGGAGGTTGTAATCACTTCCGGAGGAATATCTAAAAATTCTGCATCAAACTCCCCGAGAAACGGCACGGGCCACTCAACAAGCCCTGTCACTTCTTCCAAAAGTTTTTCATCAAATTTTGCGGTAAATCCTGCTTTGGTTGCTGCCGCCTGAACACTGTTCCAGATTTTCTCCTTACGAGCCGCACGGCTCAAGATAACTGATTTTGACTCGAGTTTCTGAGCATAGTCTTCAAAACTTGCGACAGAAAAACTCTGACCATCGCTCATAAACCGATGGCCCCGCGTTTGGTTACCAAAGCGAATAGATTGCCCACCACCAAGATCAAACTCTCCCTCAACAACTTTTCCATCAAACAACGCTAGAACACTGTGCAGTGGGCGTGCCCAGCGTACGGAAGAGTTTCCCCACCGCATAGATTTTGGCCACGTCATCGCCGCCAAAGATCCGATAATCAGTTCGCCCAATGCCTCCGAGGTCGGACCTCCCTTATGCCGGATCGTATGAAAATAGTAGGTTGTTCCCTTGACATCTTTCTGCTCACACTCAGAAACATTCTTGAGACCAGCCCGCTTGAGAAACCCCTCAATAGCCTGAGACGGCGCAGTCAGCGCAGGGCCTTTTAACTCCTCGCTGCGATCCTCGCGCAAGGCCGGAATACCTGTAATATGCAGGGCCAAACGGCGCGGCGTGGAATAGGTTGCGCAGGATTGATAAACAATCCCCTTGGCTTCCAAGCGGTCGCAAACCAGTTTGGCAAAGCCTTCCTCGGCTGCCACTTGCATACGAGCAGGAATTTCTTCGGAAAACAATTCAATCAACAATTCAGACATTTGAGCTCTCTTATCGTGGAGATGTTTTTAAGTTTAGGCTGCAATATTTTCTGACCAGACTTCGCAGCATTGTTTGGCAAGTCCGCGCACACGCGCAATGTATCCTTGCCGTTCCAGAACGGAAATCACTCCGCGTGAATCCAAAAGATTGAAAGTATGGGAAGCCTTCAAGCATTGTTCATAGGCCGGCAGAGACAATTTCTGATTCAAAAGGTGCTGGCAGGATTTTTCTGCAAAAATGAACTGTTGGAACAACATATCCGTATCGGCATGATCAAAATTGAAAGCTGACATCTGTTGTTCGTTCTTCAGGAAGACATCGCCGTATTTGTAACCTGTGTCATTATACGGCAGATCATAAACATTATCGACATCCAGCACATACATAGCGAGGCGTTCGAGCCCGTAGGTCAGCTCAAGAGAAACAGGGTTGCAGTCAAGCCCACCCACTTGCTGGAAATAAGTGTACTGAGAAATTTCCATGCCATCGCACCAGACTTCCCAACCGAGGCCCCACGCACCCAGAGTTGGACTCTCCCAGTCATCCTCAACAAAGCGCAAATCGTGTTTCAAAGGATCAATGCCAATGGCCAACAAAGAATTCAAATAAAGCTCTTGGGAATTTTCCGGCGAAGGTTTGACAATCACCTGATACTGGTGGTGCATTTGAAGGCGGTTAGGATTTTCGCCATATCGCCCATCGGTCGGACGGCGGGAAGGTTGCACATAAGCCGCTTTCCATCCACCAGAACCAAGGGCCCGCAAGACAGTTGCCGGATTAAAAGTTCCCGCTCCCATCTCCATATCATAGGGCTGCAAAATGACACACCCCTGAGCCGCCCAGTAATCTTGCAGGGCAAGGATCAAGCCTTGAAATGATTTAACTTTGCTCATGGTTTCGGACAACTCCCAATCTCTGCCATAAGGTTCTGGCCAAATGGCAAATTCGCGATTAAATAAGAATACATTAAGAGCCCTAGTTACCACGGATTTGGTTATAAAAAAAGGCATCATCTATTATTGTCAAAGAAAGAACATTTGAGAAAGGCTATTTAATATGAAAACACTTGGGGTCATCGGGATCGGCGCATTCGGAGAGTTTATGCTCCCGCATCTTGCTCCCCATTTCCAAACCATCAAAATTTATGACCAGATGAGGGACCTAACTTCTCTGGTCCTGCCGCCTCATGTTCAAATTGGATCTTTGCAAGACGTTTGTTCCTGCGAAATTTTAATCTTGTGTGTTCCCATTCAAAGCATAAAAACCGTGGCAGAAAACATCTCTCCTTTGCTTCGCAGCGGTCAGTTGGTCATGGATTTGTGTTCCGTGAAAATTGTTCCAACTAAGATTCTAGATCAAGTTCTTCCCGATTTTGTTGAAATTGTGAGTCTTCACCCTCTCTTTGGTCCCCAAAGTGGGCGAAACGGAATCTCTGGTATGAATATTACCTTGTGCGATATACGATCCAGCCGCGCCGCCTGTATTCGCAAGTTTCTCTGTGAAACTTTGAACCTAAACGTGCTTGAGAAAACCCCTGATGAGCATGATCGTGAAATGGCCTATGTGCAGGGCCTGACTCACCTAGTGGCCAAGATTTTTACCTTTATGGACATTCCAAACATTGAGCAAAAAACAAAGACATACGCCTTGCTGGACGAAATGGTTGAAATGATCCGCTATGACAGTGAAGAATTGTTTTTGGCTATTCAACGCGAAAACCCTTATGTTGAATCCACCAAACATTCCTTTTTTGACGCGGTCAAACGACTAGAAGAAAAACTGGGCAGACTGGCCTAGAGTGTGCTGACATTCAAACTATTTTGAATGTCAGCACATCCTAGAGCCAATCCGGTTTGCTTCCCGGGAGGGCAAGGATCAAGCCGTTCAGCTCTTCAGTCACAATGATTTGGCAAGATAACCGAGATTTTTTGGTCAAGTTAAAAGCAAGATCAAGCATATCTTCTTCTTCCTCAGAAACTTCCCCTTCTACGGGCAAGACCTTGTCCCACCAATCGGGATGAACGTAAACATGGCAGGTCGCGCAAGCGAGTGAACCACCGCACGCGCCCTCGATTTTATCGAGATTGTTTTTAACGGCAACTTCCATGACTGAAAGGCCAAGAGGCGCATCAATGGTAGCCATCGAACCGTCAAGCAGAACGAAATGAAGCAGGGGCATTGTCTAAATCTTTCATGACACGAGAACGCAGGTTATTCCATGCGCGAACAAATTCATCAACATCTTTTTGGGTACTATTCCACCCGAAAGAAATACGCAAAGCGCCTCCGGCTTCTTCCTCTGGCACACCCATCGCTTTGAGAACATGGGAAGAATGTGTCGCCCCGCTAGAGCAAGCCGACCCACCGCTTAAGGCAACACCCTCAAGATCAAAGCCAATCAACAAAACCTCACTTGATTGTCCCCGCACGGTCAGCAAGGTGGTGTTGGCAACGCGCTGTGCCGTTGCTCCCTGAATGCGCACAAAATTACAACGAACCGCCTTCTCGATCTGGTCACGCAGAAGGGACAGTTTGGCAAAGTCAGGAAGAGATTCAACAGCCAGTTGAGCCGCAAGACCAAAGGCCGCGATGCCAGCAACATTTTCTGTTCCAGCGCGGTGGCTGCGTTCTTGGCCTCCCCCCATCAAAAGGCGGGGAAGAGGAACACGCGGAGCCATAACCAAAGCCCCAACGCCTTGGGGTCCGCCAATTTTGTGCGAGGAGAGAGTCAGAAAATCAACCCCCAAACTTTCGCGAGTAAATTTTATGCGGCCAAAACCCTGCACCGCATCACAATGGACCAAACTCCCCGCCTCTTTTGCAATGCGCGAAATCTCAGCAACTGGTTGAATAACTCCGGTTTCGTTATTCACCAACATAACAGAAACAAGAACGGGAGAAGGTCCTTTACGGATCTGTTCCGAAAAAGCGGCCACATCAACAACCCCATCAGAGCCAACAGGGATAAGATCTGCCGAAACCCCGCTTTGCAATACCGATGGATGTTCAATAGATGAAACAAGAATACGCCCTTCGCCAAATCCTCTTAAGATCGTATTATTGCCCTCCGTTGCACCGCTGTTGAAAAAAACTTGGTTAGGACCAACATCAAGAAGAGAAGAGATTCGATTACGGGCTTCCTCAACATATTTCCGAGCCGCACGTCCAAACCCATGAATAGAAGATGCATTTCCTGAGTCCGAAGCTGCGGCAAGCAAAAGCTCCAAGGCTTCGGGACGAATTTTGGTAGTAGCATTATGGTCAAGATAAGTGGTTCTTTTCATAGGAGCGAGTATATAAGGGGAAAAGACAAAATATCCACAGTAAAATCAATACGTTATGAGAAATTATTGGACAAAAGCAATTCAGATCGGCTAAGGTCCCTTCCAATATCAAAAAATTGATCTTAAACAGAAGAGATTACGGGACCTATGCCAGATATTATCATTAGCGGCCCTGCAGGCCGTTTGGAAGCGCGTTATTCTCATTCCAAAGCCCCCAACGCACCACTTGCGTTGATCCTCCATCCGAATCCGGAGCGGGGGGGCACGATGAACCACCGTATCCCTTATTCGATGTACAACGCTTTTGTTGAGCACGGGTTCTCAACACTTCGTTTTAATTTTCGCGGCGTAGGTCAGAGCCAAGGCGTTTTTGACAAAGGCGAAGGCGAACTCTCAGATGCAGCGGCGGCCCTAGACTGGATGCAAGCCCTGAACCCTAACGCCCCTTATGTTTGGGTTGGAGGATTTGCTTTTGGGGCGTGGATCGGTATGCAGCTTTTGATGCGCCGTCCAGAAATTAAGGGGTTTGTATCAGTCAGCCCGCCAGCCAATGAAATTGACTTCAGCTTTCTGGCTCCTTGCCCTCAATCTGGCCTTATCCTTCATGGCAATCGCGACAACATCGTGCCCGAGCCAATGGTTGAAAAAGTGGTCCAGCGTCTGAATACACAAAAAGGAATCAAAATTGACTATCGGGTTGTTGACGGAGCCAACCATTTCTTCAATGACCAAATGGAAACATTGATGGCCCATATTCACGACTATTTGAACTTACGCAGTGTTGGAACGATTCTTGTGCCAACCAAAAGCCTTTCTGGGGACGAAAAAATTACAAAAGCCAAAACCAGAAAGGTTGCCTAACCAATGCAAAATGAACTGTCTGTACGAATTGAAAAACTCTGGTCTATGGCGAAAATTGCCCGTGCTCACGGACAATTAAGCTTCGAGTCTGTGGCAGGAAAAGTTTGTGAAAAGATTGACCTTTGTGGCCTGCGTTTTATTTTCGAGAATGGCCATTTGATCCGTGTGCGTGGTCAAGGTCTTGATGTTTTATTGTCCTCAATCTTCCTAGCAACCAACCAAAACGCTCAGGCCCCTATGTTTCCCCACAGTGAGTCCGTACAATTTCTACAAGGGGATGACGAATCCCTCAATATGTGGTCAGGTCAGATTGTCCCTTTTGGGGAAGTTTTCGGTAGCCTTAGACGGGCAGCCTAATTTCTAACGACCGTTGAATTCTTTGATCGCAGCTAGAATTTCTTCGCTGTGTCCATCCACTTTGACGTTTGACCAGACACGAAGAATTTTTCCAGTACCGTCAATCAAAAACGTGGATCGCTCAATCCCCATGTATTTTTTTCCGTACATGGACTTCTCAGCCCATACGCCGTAAGCATTACAGACTTCCCCAGAATCATCAGAGAGCAGCGGAAAAGACAAATTATACTTGGCTTTGAACTTTTGATGGCTTTCCACACTGTCCCGCGAAATGCCAACCACTTGAGCGTTTATTTTCTGCAAGTCCCCTAGGGATTCATTAAAAGAACAGGATTCCTTCGTGCAGCCAGGGGTGTCATCCTTAGGATAAAAATATACGACCAGATACTTCCCTGCGAAGTCAGACAATCGACACTGTGCGCCAGTATCGCAGGAAAGATCGAAAAAAGGGGCAGCATCGCCTGATTTTAAGTGGGTCATAAGGATTCCTTTGCAGCTTTCTCAGTAAAACTGGGATTATCAAACAAAAAGTCAAGCCTAGCCTATGATTTTTTTGTGAGATTCTGCTATAGTTTTTCCCGATTTGTGAATAAAAAAGAAAAAACCTTGATGTGATTATTCGAACATTAAAATTTGCCCACAAAACTATAATCCTCGCCACCGAAATTATCGGTGGGGTTTCTTTTTTGTCTCTTTCTCTGATATTTCTCATCTTGTGGAAATTCTCTCAAGGTCCGGTTGATGTAACCTTTGCTGCCGACTATGTGCAGAAAGCTCTCGTTCAAGGAGATGAAAAAACAACCGTTGCGTTTGACCAAATCGTTGCGGAGTGGCCCCGATTTGATGGGCCAATTTCCCTAGGCCTCAGAGGATTCAAAGTATTTGAAGAGGGAAAAACAGCCCTAGAGATTCAATCGGTAGGATTGCGAATAGCCAAAGCCCCTTTACTGATTGGGCTTTTCAAACCCGAAGCAATTATCTTAAATCAACCTAGTGTGCAAATTATCCGAGAAACTGATGGAGATTTTCGCTTTCTGGTAGGAGGAAACAACGCAGGGCCACGGCCAGAAACTCCCCAGAAATCAAGCCCAATCAAGGAAATTGGGGCGGCCTTTTTTCTTGGCGGGACCCTACCAGACACTCCGCTAGCAATCTTCTCGCGTCTCGAACATTTCGAGGTTAGAGATGCCCTTTTGGTAACCGAAGACCATATCTCTAAAGCAACATGGGTTGTGCCAAAAGTCAACGCCACCCTTGACCGCAAAGCCAATGCGTTTGATGTCGTCTTACAGTACCAGATGGCGGGCGCGTGGCAAAAAAGCAAAATAGAATTACAAGTAAACCGAGACAAAAAGAAACGAGATATGCGTTTCAAGGGAAGAATGGACCATGTGGACTTAGCCCTGTTTTCTAGTAATTTCTTCACGCTCCGCGCACTGGATGGTCAAAAATTTATGTTCAACACCCAGCTATCTGGAGACCTCGCGCCAGATATGTCCTTGGTTCGACTGAATACATTGATGACCTCCGAACAGGGTGAGCTTAATCTCTCTCCTACACAAGGGGCCCCTCTAAGTTTTAGTGATCTCAGTGCAAATATTTCTTATGACCGAGACAGTGGGAAACTTTCGGTCCATGACACCAGTTTGCTAGTAAACGATATTCGCATTGAACTAAGTGCCGAACACGATTTGAAAAAAGATGCGAAGAGCCTTGTCCCTGTACAGGTCAGAATTCCCCAGCTGTCGTTCGCGGAAATCAAGGCCTTGTGGCCTACACAGTATAAGGACCTTCCGGCGGCTGAATGGCTAACCGAAAAACTTTCAGAAGGTACTATCAAAGACTTAAAAGTCTTTCTGGACGTGGATCCCAAGAATCCTCTAGCCATTACGACAGAGCAAGTTCGGGCCTCCTTTGATTTTGAAAACCTCAAAGCAGATTATCGTGCCCCACTCATTCCCGCTAGCGCAGCAAAAGGTCATGCAACCATTGAAGATGATGCTCTAAAAATAAGCGTAGAGCACGGAAAGCTGGCCGACCTTGATGTTCGCAAGGCCTCGGTCAGCGTCACAAACCTGACACGTCCGACCCCTGGGGTTGTGAATGTTGATGTAGATTTGGACGGCCCTTTAAGAACCATTTTCGACTATATTGGCCGCGAACCTATCAACTTGCAGAACATTATTGCCGGAGAGAAGGCCTCTATCCGAGGACAGGTAGAAGCCAATGTTCATGTTACATTTCCGGCTATCCACGACCTACCCGCCGATGCGGTCAAAGTCACAGTAGACTCGCGCATGAACGATATTCGCCTCCCAAAAATTGTGCGTGGGCTGGATCTAACCGGCGGACCGTACGCACTCAAGGTTGCTGATGGTTCTTTCACTCTCAAAGGAAAAGGGTTTTTGGATGATCGACCAATTGACCTCGTTTACTCAGAATACCTGAATCCAGTGGGAGCCCCTTTTGTGAGCGACATCAAAGCTAGTGTCGTTGCGGATCAAAAATTGCGCGACCATTTTGGCATTCACCTCGATCAATTTATTGAAGGTTCTTTGCCAGTTGATCTTCATTATAAGGAGCCTCAGAAGGGAAATATTGCAATTGATGTGCGGGCCGATCTAACGCCTGTACGGTTCCGAGTACGCCCCTTTGGTTATGATAAACCTCAAGGGGTATCTGGCGAGGCCTCCTGTGTTGCCGTAGTTTCTGGACGCGATATTCAGGAAGTCAAGAACTTAACCCTAACTGTTGGCAAAGATGTCTCGGGTAGTGGAACCCTCAAATTTGGACAAGTCGGTAACAGCCAAGACGTAAAAAGTGGCACTTTTCGCGTAGAAAATCTGGGCAGTGACAATAACTTTACCCTGCTTTTTGAGCAAACCTCCCCAAACAGCTTTACCTTTGATATTAGTGGGAAGAGCTTGGACGCGAGATCTTTTCTCAGCGCACGAGAAGAAACACCTGTTCTCTCTAGTAAACCTGGACCTGCGATCAAAATAAACGCCAAAGCCGACCGCATTCGCACCGGAAAGAGGGAAAATCAGTTTGTTCGCCAAGCAAAATTTTTTGCCCGCGTTGATAGTGATGGCGAAATCCACGCGCTCGACCTTCAGGCAACCGCAGGAAAAAGCCGTATGTCTGTCACAATCAAACCCGACTCAAAAAACACCATGCAGCTTGACCTAACGGCAGATGACGCTGGTGAAACACTCTATGCTTTTGACGTATACGATAACATCATTGGAGGAACACTGAAAATTCGCGGGGAACAAATTGCCGGAGCAGGTGTCAACGACCTGAAAGGAAGAGCCGTGATTTCCAACTTTTCAGTAGTTAAAGCTCCTGCCCTCGCACAACTCATCAACGCTTTCAGCATCTCAGGTTTAGCCGAACTTCTGCAAAACAAAGGTATCGCTTTTTCCAAACTCAAGGCTGACTTTATCTGGAAGAAAAAACCCGAAGGGCGGGTTATTTCACTTATCAACGGTAGGACATCTGGGGCTTCGGTTGGATTGTCTTTTGGTGGCCTCGTGAATCAGACCAAAGGAACCATGGACATCAGCGGAACAGTTGTGCCTATGTCAGGTATCAATGGCATCGTCAATAAAATACCCCTAATCGGAACTCTTCTAACAGGGGGGAGCAACGGTGGGCTTATTGCGGCAACCTATGCAGTCAAGGGGCCATCTGATAACCCCAGTGTGATGATTAACCCGCTTTCAGTATTAACCCCCGGATTCTTACGCTCAATTCTGTTCGAAGGCGGTATTGATATGAATCCGTATGATGATTTTGACGAGCCGGAAGAGCCAAAAAAGAAATCTCCCGTCCCAATGAACGAATAGAAATATCTTGATACACAGAAAAAACCCGCTGATTAGGCGGGTTTTTTGAAATTCTGTAGCAATCTATCTGCCTACTCAGCCGGAGTATCTTCCGTTTTCTTTTTGCGAGGAGCCTTTGGCTTCTCTGCTGCAGGCTCGCTTGCTTTCTCTGCTTTTTCTGCATTGGCTTTTTTAACGGCTTTTTTCGGAACTGTGGTTTCGTCAGCAGGCCCCGCCGGAGCGACAGGAGCTTCGTATTCCGATGTGAAAACCGGACCGCTGTCCTGACCCTTGGCACTCACGTCCCGATCAACCAGTTCAATCACAGCAAGTGGAGCAGCATCCCCATAACGGAAACCTGCCTTAAGAACCCGAGCATAGCCCCCGGGACGGTCCCCATAACGTTCTGCCAAAACCGAGAAGAGTTTTGCCACCATCGTTTCGTCCCGCAAAATAGCAAAGGCCGCACGACGATTGGAAAGGCCACCCTTTTTACCAAGGGTAATGAGTTTTTCAACAAATGGACGAAGATCTTTTGCTTTCGGCAAAGTCGTCACAATTTGTTCATGTTTAATCAGCGCATTGGCCATGTTCGAAAACAAAGCTTTGCGATGGGACGAAGTCCGATTCAGTTTCCGTCCTGCCATTCCGTGTCTCATGTTTTATTCCTTTACTTTTTCTGCAGCTTCAAACGGGTGAAGCTATCTGTTAGTCCGGCAAGCACTTGCCTTGCGGCTGTTCCTTCACCAGAGTGGGACACCATGTCCCTTCTAGGGTTAATCCTCCCGCCTATCAACTGGCGAAAGGGTCATCCATTTTTTTTGCCAAGTCTTCGATGTTCTCTGGAGGCCAGCCTTCGATTTGCATTCCAAGATGCAGGCCCATAATCGTGAGAACTTCTTTGATTTCATTCAAAGATTTCCGCCCGAAGTTTGGAGTCCGCAACATTTCGCTCTCGGATTTTTGAACCAAGTCGCCGATATAAACGATGTTGTCGTTTTTAAGGCAGTTGGCAGAACGCACCGACAATTCCAGCTCATCCACTTTCTTAAGAAGATTGCGGTTGAAAGGAAGCGTTTCCTCTTCACCCGAAGCTTTTGATTCTTTCGGCTCATCAAAGTTGATGAAAACTTGCAATTGGTCTTGCAAAATACGAGCAGCGAAAGCAACCGCATCATCTGGAGAAACAACCCCATTGGTTTCAACTGAAAGCGTCAATTTATCGTAGTCGGTGATTTGACCAACCCGAGTATCTTCAACTTCGTAAGAAACTTTGCGCACTGGAGAGAAAATACTGTCCACTGGAATAAGACCAACAGGAGCATCTTCAGGACGGTTTTGCGCCGCCGGACGATAGCCCTTGCCCGTATTGACAGTCATTTCCATTTCCAGCTTAGCCCCTTTATCAAGGGTACAAATAACCAGATCAGGATTCATGATTTCAATATCTGCGCCAGCTTCGATCATACCAGCCGCCACTTCACAAGGCCCTTCGGCAACCAAACGCATCCGCTTGGGCCCCTCAACGTGCATACGAACGGCAATAGCCTTGATGTTCAGGATAATATCCGTCACATCTTCACGAACGCCTTCGATGGTCGAAAATTCATGCTGGACCCCAGCAATTTTTACGCCCGTAACCGCAGCCCCCTGTAAAGAGGACAGCAGGATCCGCCGCAACGCATTTCCAAGAGTCAGACCGAATCCTCTTTCCAGAGGCTCAACCACTATTTTCCCTTGATTGTTTATATTTGCCTTACGCTCGATTTCAACCTTATTCGGTTTAATCAGTTCCTGCCAGTTTTTCTGTATCAGCATGCTTTTTCCCT
Organism: Alphaproteobacteria bacterium; assembly: GCA_018063145.1. Classification (GTDB taxonomy): domain Bacteria; phylum Pseudomonadota; class Alphaproteobacteria; order Micavibrionales; family Micavibrionaceae; genus UBA1573. The sequence continues at coordinate 28,400 of JAGOQV010000002.1, read as the reverse complement.
TTCAACACGCGTGGATCAGTCCGAAATGAACGACTAAAAAAGTAGTGGTAGGCTAGACACGACGACGTTTCGGAGGACGACACCCATTATGTGGAACAGGTGTAGTATCCTTGATCGAACGTATTGTGTATCCAATTGACTGCAAAGCACGCAGAGCCGACTCACGTCCAGCTCCAGGACCTTTGACAGTCACGTCAACTTCGCGCATCCCATGCTCTTGAGCCTTGCGACCAGCATCTTCAGCACAAAGCTGTGCCGCGTAAGGGGTAGATTTACGCGACCCTTTGAAACCAACAATCCCTGCACTCGACCAGGCAATCGTGTTGCCCTGCGTGTCAGTAATGTTGACATGGATGTTGTTGAACGATGCATTGATATGCGCGATACCAACCGCGATATTTTTGCGAACAATTTTTTTCCGCGCTCCACCTTTTGCAGGGGCTTTGGATGTTTTCTCTTTGGCTGCCATGATGCTGAACCTCTAAATCTCTCAATGATCTCTATTACAAATTACTTCTTAGCGTTTGCTTGCTTTTTACCCGCAACCGGTTTTGCTGGGCCCTTACGAGTCCGAGCATTGGTGCGAGTCCGCTGACCGCGAACAGGCAAACCACGGCGATGGCGCAAACCACGATAGCACTGCATATCAATGAGACGTTTGATGTTCATTGAAACTTCGCGACGCAGATCCCCTTCGATCATGAAACGACCGGATTCGATAATTTTACGAATCTGGTTCAGTTCATCTTCTGTGAGATCTTTCATACGGCGAGAAAAATCAATGCCAACTTCCGCGCACATTTGCTCTGCCGTGAAGCGGCCAATACCGTGAATGTAAGTTAGAGAGATAATTGCTCTTTTATTGTCAGGAACATTGACGCCGGAAATACGGGCCATACTATTTGACTCCTTCAAGTCCTATTGTTTGATTTCAAACCGAACCGTAAAATTTCGTTCTACAACAGAAGGAAACGCCAGTTCGTCCACCATTATCCTGCACCCAAAGCGAACCAAAAGAGTATGGCCCGACAAGCGGGACGTTGCAGAATGAAGCGCATATTAAGCATTAACGTATTTGAGTCAATAGTTTTTTTGTTTTTTCTGTGGATAACATTAAAAACATTAAACAGCCTGCAAAACCGCTTCAATCTCTGCCCCGACTTTCTCCACAGGAGCCATGCCATCCACCTGGTGAAGAAGGCCCTTTTGTTCATAATAAGGAAGGATAGGAGCGGTCTGCTCGCGATAGACTGCCAAGCGTTTTTTCAAGGTTTCTTCGTTGTCATCAGCGCGAACCACACCAGACTCAGATGCCCGCTTGTGAATACGAGCCAACAAACCAGCTTCGTCCACCACCAACTGGATCACCGCACCAAGGTCTTTTCCCTTTGTATGCAGCATCTTGTCGAGAGCTTGCGCCTGCGCAATCGTCCGAGGAAAACCATCCAGAATAAACCCTTTGGCACAATCTGGTTGATCGATCCGGTTCGAAATCATCTCAATCATAATCTCGTCTGAGACCAACAGCCCGCCATCTATAATCGCCTTGACCTTAACCCCGAGAGGAGACCCTGCCGCAATTTCCGCCCGCAACATATTTCCCGTAGAGAGCTGAATAAGGCCACGATCTTTCTCAAGCCGCTCTGCCTGCGTTCCCTTGCCTGCCCCGGGCGGGCCGAAAAGAATGATATTCATTTATTTGCGACCTTTCGTCAGTTTGGTCTTTTTAATCAACCCTTCGTATTGGTGGGCCAACATATGAGAATTGATTTGAGCCACCGTATCCATCGTCACAGAAACCACAATCAAGAGACTGGTTCCCCCAAAATAAAAGGGCAAACTGTAATGAGAAATCAACATCTCAGGCATCAAGCAGATCAAGCACAGATATACCGCCCCAAGTACCGTTACCCGCGTTAGAACGTAATCGAGATAATCGGCCGTATTTTTACCCGGACGCACGCCAGGGACAAAGCCACCATACTTGCGCAACATTTCCGCGTTGTCTTCAGGATTGAAAACCACTGCCGTATAGAAAAAAGCAAAGAAGATAATCAATACAGCATAAAGCGACATATGAAGCGGAGAGCCATAAGACAACAAACGTGACAATGTTGCAGTAAAATCGCCGCCATCCACTCCGGCAAAACCAATAATAGTCATCGGCAAAAAGAGGAGCGATGAAGCAAAAATCGGAGGAATCACACCCGACATATTGAGCTTAAGAGGCAAATGATTTTGTGTTGCCTGAGTCATTTGCTGCATCCCCACTTGGCGTTTGGGATATTGGACCAGAATTCTCCTCTGGGCTCGCTCCATGAAGACAATAAACACAATCGTGCCCACAACCATTGCAGCAAGCAAAAGAATTCCAAGGAAGGAGAATTGCCCTTGGCGACCCAGCTCTAGCGTGCTGACCAACGCCTGAGGCAAGCCCGCCACGATCCCCGAGAAAATAATAAGAGAAATTCCGTTGCCAATCCCACGCGAAGTGATTTGTTCACCAAGCCACATCAAGAAAACAGTCCCACCCACAATCGTAATCACCGTTGAGACACGGAAGAAAACGCCAGGGTTTATCACAGCAGACCCTTCTGGGCCTTGCATTGCCTCAAGACCAACCGCAAGACCATAAGCCTGAATACAGGCCAAGAGCACCGTCAAATACCGCGTATATTGATTGAGTTTATGACGCCCCGATTCCCCTTCTTTCTTCAAAGCTTCAAGTTTCGGAGAAAGAGCCGTTGCCAATTGGACAATAATAGAGGCAGAAATATAAGGCATGATCGATAGGGCGAAAACAGTCATCCGCGCAAGGGATCCGCCCGAAAACATATTGAACATATCAAGCAAACCACCCCCTTTTTGCTTGAAGATGCTGTCCCACACATGAGGGTCAACCCCGGGAATCGGAACATACGTCCCCAGACGATAAACAATCAACGCCATGACCACAAACCAGATTCGTTTTTTCAAATCTGTTGCTTTGGAAAAACTACCCCAATTTGCATTGCGTGAAAGCTGTTCAACCGCAGAAGCCATGATTTTACTACCTTATTATACCTGTTAATAAACTTCTCGTTATCTAACGGAATTAAGGCTCCATGTCCAGAGCCCCACGCAAAAAACATCAAGAGTTTTTAAGAAGATTGGCCAAAAGAAAAGAGGCCCAACGGCCTCTTCGGATAAATCCCTTACCGGATTCTACTTCAGACTCTATTTCGCGCCAGGAATTGGTTTCTTACGCACAACCGGCTTGACTTCACGAACATAAATCTCAATCGAGCCACCTGCTTTTTCAACAGCTTCTTTTGCCGAAGCCGTGGCCCCTGCTACTTTCAAAGAAACTTTGCTTTTAAGAGCGCCATTGCCGAGCAAACGAACTCCATCAGCCGTCTTCTTAACCATGCCTGCTGCAATCAAGGCTTTTTCATCAATCACCGCTTTGGCATCCAGTTTCTTGGAGTCAATTGCCGATTGGACTTGTGCCAAAGAAATGGTGGAATAGACTTTCGAGAACACGTTGTTAAAGCCCATTTTTGGCAAACGACGATACAGGGGCATTTGCCCACCTTCAAAGCCGTTGATGGCTACGCCCGTACGGGATTTCTGACCTTTGACCCCATGACCACAGGTTTTCCCCTTACCGGAACCAATCCCGCGACCAACGCGGGTTCTTTTTTTGTTTGAGCCTTCATTCGGCTCCAATTCATTTAATTTCATTTTCTTCACCTTTTTGGGCCTAAATTAGGCAATTTCTTCCACAATCACCAAATGAGCGATTTTGTTAATCATCCCACGAACTGCCGGTGTATCAATCAGCTCTTTGGTTCTGCGATTTTTGTTCAACCCCAAACCAACCAATGTCCCTTCCTGATCAGCTGTTCTGCCAATCGGGCTAGCAATTTGGGTAACTTTAATTTTCTTACCGGTTGATTGCTGTTTTACATTTGTATTCTTAATCATGGCTAATTTCTACTCCTCTTTAGCAGCATCATCGTGCTCAACCGATTTGTCAGCTTTCGCGCCAACTTCACGGTTAGAGATGATTTCACTCACTTTTTTGCTGCGACGTGCAGCAACTGAACGAGGGCTTTGCATATCCTTAAAGGCCTCAAACGTTGCATGAACCATGTTGTAAGGGTTATTGCTGCCGATTGCTTTGGCCACAACATCCTGAATCCCAATCGCTTCAAAAATCGCCCGCAACGGACCACCCGCGATAATTCCCGTCCCTTGAGGAGCCGAGCGCAGATAGACACGGCCCGCGCCATAGCGACCTGCCACATCGTGATGAATCGTACGGCCCTCACGAAGAGGAACACGAATCATGCAACGACGAGCCTGTTCGGTTGCTTTGCGAATCGCATCAGGAACCTCACGCGCTTTTGCATGACCATGGCCAACACGACCTCGACCATCGCCAACGACAACCAAGGCCGCGAAACCAAAACGACGACCACCTTTCACCACTTTGGCAACCCGATTAACGGCCACCAAGCGTTCGCTCAGTTCTATTTCGTCGCGATCACGTTCTTCGCGTTTGCGTTCTGCTCGAGCCATTTTTTATCCACCATTCCTTCGTTTACTAGAATACCAATCCACCTTCACGCGCCGCATCGGCCAAAGCCTTGATACGACCATGATACAGGAAACTTCCCCGATCAAACATCACATTGCTGATACCGGCTTTTTTAGCACGATCCGCAACCAGTTTGCCAACTTTTGTTGCCGCCGCAATATTTGCTCCGTTTTTGCTGCGAATTTCCGCATCAAGAGTCGAAGCTGCAGCAACTGTCACACCACGAACATCATCAATAACCTGAGCATAGATCTGGTTATTGGTGCGATGAACCGACAAACGTGGAAGCCCAGCTTTGTTAATCCGAGAGAGCTTGGCGCGTACGCGACGAGCCCGCCGCTGAGTATTTGTTTCTGAAAGATGCATAGTCCGATTCCTCGTTTGCTACTAATTATTATTTCTTTTTGCCTTCTTTACGCAGGATGTATTCGCCAACATAGCGAACCCCTTTTCCTTTGTAGGGCTCAGGTGGTCTGTAACCGCGAATTTCCGCAGCAACCTGACCGACTTTTTCTTTATCAACACCAGCAATTTTGACAGATGTCTGTTTGTCCACTGCAATGGTAATTCCCACAGGAACCGCATAACGGATTTCATGGCTATAACCAAGCTGAAGAACCAAGTCGGTGCCCTGCATCGCGCAGCGATAACCAACACCTTCAATTTCAAGGTTTTTTTCAAACCCTGTTTTGACCCCAATCACCATATTGGTGATCCGCCGCTGCATGGTTGACCACAAAGCCCGCGTTTGACGCTCTTCATTCCGAGGAGCAACCACAACATGAGACCCGTCAAGTTTTACTTCAACAGCAGGATGAACCACCAAGGACATCTCGCCCTTCGGCCCCTTGACCTTAACATCTTGTCCTTTGACCTCAGCCGTTACACCCTCAGGCAAAACAACCGGATTTTTTCCAATGCGAGACATTCTTTTTATTCCTCGTAAAAATTATCTGTGTCTAGTCTTAGAAGACTTGGCACAAAACTTCGCCACCAACATTTTCATCACGTGCTTGTTGATCGCTCAAAACACCTTTTGGCGTCGAAACAATCACAACCCCGAGCCCGTTATAATAGCGAGGCATATTCGATGCGCCCGCATAAACACGACGACCTGGTTTTGAAACACGGCTCAAATTCTTAATAACAGGTTGACCTGAATCATATTTTAATTCAATCGAAAGCTCTTTGTGGCCAGAAGCTGCCAGCGATTCCTTGAAATCACGAATATAGCCACACTCTTTGAGAACTTTCAAAACATTTGCACGCAACTGAGAAGCTGGACACCCAACGACTTTGAGCCCTGCCATTTGACCATTGCGAATTCTGGTCAGCATATCTCCAAGCGGATCACACATAGACATATTTTAATCTCCTACCAGCTCGATTTCACAACACCTGGCAATTGACCTTCCGAGGCCAACTTGCGCAGCGCAATCCGACAAATACTAAATTTCCTGTGATAGGAACGCGGACGACCTGTCAAGGCGCAACGATTGCGCACGCGAACCTTGGCCCCGTTGCGTGGCATAGCAGCCAATTCCAGCGTCATCGCAAAGCGTTCCTCAACCGGAAGATCACGATTCATGATCCCTTCCTTCAGTTTGGTCCGTTTGGTCAAATCGCGCTTGGTCAGCTTGCGCCGTTTTTCGTTGCGATTAATTGAAGCGACTTTAGCCATCGTTCGTCCTCTTTCCTATGTTTCTAGTTCTTGAACGGCATATCAAAGCCGCGCAGAAGTTCTTTTGCTTCCTCATCCGTTTTCGCCGAGGTGCAGATGATAATATCCATCCCACGAGGAGCTTCGATTTTCTCAAAGTTAATCTCAGGGAAAATAACATGTTCTTTGATGCCCAAAGCGTAGTTTCCGCGACCATCAAAAGCCTTGCCGTTGATACCACGAAAATCACGAACACGAGGCAAAGCAATCGTCACCAAGCGATCAAGAAATTCGTACATTCTCTTACCACGCAAGGTCACTTTGGCCCCAATCAACATCCCTTCACGAATTTTGAAGGAAGCATTGGATTTATGAGCCTTGGTTGCCACTGGTTTCTGACCTGCAATTTGCGTCAAATCACGCAAAGCCGCTTCCATATGTTTTTTGTCCAGAGCCGCTTCACCAACGCCCATGTTCAAGACAATCTTCTCAAGTTTAGGAACTTGAAACTCGTTCTTGTACTGATACTTTGTTTTCAGAGCCGGCTTGATAACGCCTTCATAGCGTGTTTCAAAACGTGTTTTTGCTTGTGCCATAGTTCAATTTCCTACTCTGCAATTGTCTCGCCAGACTTCTTCGCCACACGGACTTTCTTGCCGTCGCCCAAAGTCTTAAATCCCACTCTGGTCGCTGCTCCAGTTTTAGGATCAGCCAATGCCACGTTTGATACGTGGATTGGGGCATCAATCTTCTGAATGCCGCCCGCCGACGTATTGGTCGGTTTGACGTGCTTGGTCATCTGGTTAACACCCGAAACGACAACGCGGCTATCATCTGGAATCACCTTAGTGACTTCACCTTTTTTGCCCTTGTCTTTGCCAGAAATGACAACGACCTGATCGCCCTTTTTAATTTTCAATTTTGGTTGTGTCATCTCAAAGCACCTCAGACGCCAAAGAAATAATTTTCATGTATCCCTTCCCACGAAGCTCGCGGGTTACCGGACCAAAAATACGTGTACCAATCGGCTCGCCTTGCTTGTTAATCAAAACAACCGCATTAGAGTCAAAGCGAATTTGCTCACCATTCGATCTTTTCAGACCACTGGCCGTCCGCACAATGACCGCACGGTGAACATCACCTTTTTTGACACGGCCACGCGGAATCGCGTCCTTGATAGAGACGACAATCACGTCACCAATATTTGCAAAGCAGCGTTTGGAACCACCCAACACTTTGATGCAGGCAACGCGGCGGGCACCACTGTTGTCGGCTACATCGAGGTTTGACTGCATCTGGATCATTTTTTTTCACCCAAAATTCTTAAAAAATTCAACTTACTTCTTCTTAACGCTCTTCGGAGCCACTTTTTTCGGTGCAACCTTAGCCTCGACAGCCGGAGCCGCCACATCAGCCATTTCGTCACGTTTGACCGAAGCCGGATCCGTTACCACTGTCCAGCTTTTGTTTTTGGACAACGGGCGGCATTCTTCGATCGCAACAATATCCCCAACACGAAACGAATTTTTTTCGTCATGTGCAGAAAACTTATCACTTTGCTTCAAATACTTTTTATAGATCGGGTGCATAAAGCGACGCTCAACCAAAACCGTTACAGTTTTGTCCATCTTGTCGCTAACAACTCGACCTTGCAAAATACGACGCGGCATAATTTTAACTCCTCATCCTAAACGACAACTATTTCGTTGCCTTACCGGCTTGCGCCTTCTCACTCAAAAATGTTTTAACACGCGCAATCGTGCGACGAATCTTACGAATTTCAGACGTATTCTCTAACTGACCGCCAGCTTTTTGAAACCGCATATTCAGCCTTTTTCTACTCAATTCCAGCAAGAGGGCGTTCAACTCGTCAGGGGTTTTCCCTTTCAAATCATCAGCCTTGGTCTTTGCAATCTCTTTTGCCATTTATATCTCCATTCCCTCGCGCCAGCTATTCGCCAACACGCTTCACAAATTTTGTTTTCATGGGGAGTTTCGCCGCAGCTAGCTCAAACGCTTCACGAGCTAATGTCTCAGCAATTCCTTCCACTTCAAACATGATGCGGCCAGGCTTTACTCGACAAACCCAATACTCGGGGGAACCTTTACCAGAACCCATCCGAACTTCCAAGGGTTTTTTCGATACAGGCACATCCGGAAAGATCCGAATCCAGACTTTCCCTTGCCGCTTGATGTGGCGGGTCAACGCACGACGAGCTGCTTCGATCTGGCGAGCCGTAATCCGTTCTGGTTCCATTGCTTTCAAGCCGAAAGATCCAAAGTCGAGATCACTCCCACCTTTAGCGGCCCCATGCATCCGGCCCTTATGAGCCTTGCGGTATTTTGTCTTTTTTGGTTGCAGCATCTGATTGCTCCACTAAACCTGTTTACTAATCTCTTTTTGTTGCACCAACGGAATCCGCCATGCGTTTATCACGAGCCATTGGATCATGTTCAAGGACATCGCCTTTATAGATCCAAACTTTAACTCCGATAATTCCGTACGTTGTATCCGCTTCATAAAAACCATAGTCCAAATCTGCGCGAAGCGTATGAAGAGGAACGCGGCCTTCCCGATACCATTCAGTCCGAGCAATATCAGCTCCAGCCAAACGACCAGCAACGTTCACGCGAATTCCTTTTGCCCCAAGACGCAAAGCGGATTGAACTGCCCGTTTCATAGCCCGACGGAAAGAAACCCGGCGCTCAAGTTGCAAAGCAATACCTTCAGCCACAAGCTGCGCGTCAATTTCAGGCTTGCGAATCTCAACAATATTGAGAGAAACTTCGCTACCACCAGATTTTGACGAGAGGTCCTTACGGAGCTTCTCAATATCAGCCCCTTTTTTACCAATGATGACACCTGGCCGAGCCGCATGAACAGTCACCCGAGTGTTTTTGGCCGCCCGTTCGACAATCACTTTGCTGATCCCAGCTGCTTTCAGTTTATCCGTAACAAACTCTCTGAGTTTCAAATCCTCAATGAGCTTGGTCGCATAATCCTTCGCAGAAAACCAGCGAGAATCCCAAGTGCGGTTTACACCAACACGCATACCAATTGAATTTACCTTCTGACCCATCGTCCTATTCCTACTCTATTCGGCTTTCTCTCTGACAACGATTGTCAGGTTACTGAAGAATTTTTCGATACGCCCCGCACGACCACGAGCCCGCGCTGTAAAGCGCTTCATGACAACCGACTTCCCGACCGTGGCTTCAGCCACATAAAGGCGATCGACATCAAGGCTGTGGTTGTTCTCTGCATTAGCGACAGCAGATTGCAAAACCTTTTTCACTTCACGTGCAACCCGACGCATAGAAAAGTCGAGGTCAACCAAAGCTTTACCCGCTTGCTTCCCACGAATCATCTCTGCCACAAGGTTCAGCTTGTAGGGACTGGAGTCTATGTACTTTGAGAAGGCACGAGCTTCGTTATCGGCCACTCGTCTTTCGTTTTTAGGCTTTCCCATGATTTATATCCTACTTCTTCTTGCTATCCGCTTTTTTATCGCCGCCGTGACCCTTATAGGTGCGAGTCAGCGCAAACTCACCCAATTTATGGCCAATCATATTGTCCGTGACCAAAACAGGAATAAACTTATTCCCATTATGAACGGCAAATGTCAGTCCGACAAATTGCGGTAAGATTGTCGAGCGACGCGACCAAGTTTTGATCGGCGTATTTTTCCCAGACTGACGAACCACTTCTGCTTTATTAAGCAAGTGACCATCAACAAAGGGACCTTTCCAGACAGAACGAGCCATGATTTACCTCAATTCACCTTATTTCTTACGACGACGAACAATATACTTATCCGTCGCTTTATTAGAGCGGGTTTTGTATCCTTTTGACGGAACACCAGTCGGGCTGCACCAATGAACCCCACCATTTGTCCGCCCACCAAGTGGGTGATCAACAGGGTTCATAGAGATCCCACGTTGAGTCGGACGATGACCTAACCAACGATTACGCCCAGCCTTCCCAACATTGATGTTTTTCTGGTCTGGATTAGAAACCGCACCAACAGTTGCAATACACTCCCCACGCACCAAGCGTAACTCGCCGGAAGAGAGTTTAATTTGAGCATAACCTTGGTCACGACCAACCAGCTGAGCATAAGTTCCCCCTGCTCGCGCCAACTGACCACCTTTACCAGGCTTGAGCTCAACATTATGAATGATGGTCCCAACTGGCATATTTTTCAAAGGAAGAGAGTTTCCAACTTTAATGTCAACCTTCTCACCAGAGATAACCTTGTCGCCTTCTTTCAAGCGTTGTGGCGCAAGAATATAGGCCTTCTCACCATCTTTATACTCAATAAGAGCGATAAAAGCCGTCCGGTTTGGATCATATTCCAAACGCAAAACCGTTGCTTCGATGTCAAGCTTTGTCCGCTTGAAGTCGACCAAACGATAACGCTGCTTATGACCACCACCGATAAAGCGGCAGGTAATGCGACCCGAATTGTTACGACCACCCGTTTTGCGCTTCCCTTCGGTGAGCGTTTTCTCAGGTTCCCCTTTCCAGAGCTGGCTACGATCAGTAATAATTAACTGACGCCGCCCCGGGGAAGTCGGATTGAATGTCTTCAATGCCATGATAAATGATCCTTTTCCCTAAATTCCCTATATGGCCGCACCAAAATCGATTGTTTGCCCTTCGGCCAAAGTAACGATTGCTTTCTTAACATCGTTACGACGACCGATAACGCCCTTAAACCGTTTGGTTTTGCCCTTCGTGATACTGGTATTCACCGCCATCACTTTAACTTTGAACAAGGCTTCTACAGCCGATTTAATTTGTGGCTTGCTTGCATCAACCGGAACACGAAACGTTACCTGACCATGCGCCGAACCCATCATGGACTTTTCTGTCACAATTGGGGCCGTAATGGTCGAATACGCCGCCTCGCAAACTTGCTTTTCTGCTTCTTTTGCCTTTGCCATTTTCACTCTCCCTTACGCTTCCGACCCAACAAGACGAGCCGTCAAATTAGCAACTGCTTCTTTCGTGAGAACCAGTGTGTCACGACGAAGAATGTCGTAAACATTTGCACCATCACTCGGCAGAACATCAATATCTGGAATGTTCCGAGTCGAAAGAGAAAAATTGCGATCAACTTCTTTGCCTGCAACCACAAGAGCCGAAGAAATCCCCATTTTTTTCAGGGTTTCCGACATATTCTTTGTTTTAGCATCCGTTACAGCCTCGCCATCAAGAATGATCAACTGGCCGCTTGCAACCTTTGCAGAAAGCGCTGTTTTCAAAGCCAGAGCACGAACTTTTTTCGGAAGATCCGTTGCATGAGAACGAACTACTGGACCAAAAACCGTCGCACCACCAACACATTGAGGTGCACGAGAAGACCCCAAACGAGAACGTCCCGTCCCTTTTTGAGCGTGAGGCTTTTTGCCTGTCCCACTGACATCAGAAATTCCTTTTGTCTTGTGAGTCCCTGCCCGACGCTTGTTGAGTTGATAATGCACCATCCGGTGGAGAATATCTTGACGAATTTCTACACCAAAAACAGCCTCATCAAGCTCCATTGAGCCGACTTCTTTGTTTTGCAAATTCTTGACCGCAACCTTCATAACGATCCCCTATTCCTTTACTTCTTCAACCGGAGCCGCAACCGCCGCACCAGCAGATGATTTGAACCCTGCGGGTTTTGGCAAATCTGCTGGAGCTGCTTTTTTGACAGCATCCGTCACCATAACCCATGATTTAACACTACCAGGAACAGCTCCTTTAACCAAAACCAAGCCATCCTCTGGATAAACAGCAACAACTTTCAGGTTTTGCGTGGTAACTGTTTCAGTTCCCATGTGGCCTGCCATTTTTTTACCTTTGTACACGCGGCCAGGATCCTGCCCACCACCACCAGTACCCCCGTGGGAACGGTGAGAAACAGATACGCCGTGCGTTGCCCGCAAACCGCCGAAGTTCCAGCGTTTCATGGCTCCCGCAAAACCTTTACCAATGGTTGATGCCTGAACATCAACAAACTGGCCCGCCACAAAGTGATTGGCTCCCAGCTCAACTCCAGGCTCAAGCATATTTTCTAGAGAAACCAGAAACTCAGCAACTTTGCTTTTAGGCTCCACTTTTCCTTTGGCAAAATGACCACGCATTGCTTTCGAGGTGTTTTTGGCCTTGGCTTGTCCTGCCCCAATTTGAACCGCGAGATAACCGTCGCGTTCTTTGGTGCGCACATCCACAACCTGCACATTATCAATCTTCAGAACGGTCACAGGAATATGACGACCATCATCGCCAAAAACCCGCGTCATCCCTTCTTTCCGTGCAATTAATCCGCTTCTCATTTTTTTCTCCAAAACGACTTTGTCGCGCTACTTAAGCAGCTTGACCAATTTTAATCTCAACATCCACACCTGCGGCCAAATCCAATTTCATCAGCGCGTCAACCGTTTGAGGCGTTGGATCAATGATATCAAGCACACGTTTATGTGTCCGCATTTCGAACTGTTCCATCGACTTTTTGTCAATATGTGGTGAACGCAAAACCGTAAACCGTTCAATACGAGTCGGAAGCGGGACTGGCCCACGAACCCGAGCTCCCGTGCGCCGCGCTGTGTTCACAATTTCACTTGTGGAACTATCCAGCACACGGTGGTCAAATGCCCGAAGGCGAATGCGTATGGTTTGCGTGTCCATGTTACGTTTCCTTAAAACCCTTACTTAATAATTTTAGCAACGACGCCAGCACCGACGGTCCGGCCACCTTCGCGGATAGCGAAACGTAGGCCTTCGTTCATCGCGATTGGCGCAATCAGTTTTACTTTCAACTGAACATTGTCACCCGGCATCACCATTTCCGCACCTTCAGGCAAGGAAACTTCCCCAGTCACGTCCGTTGTCCGGAAGTAAAACTGTGGACGGTAGTTCCCAAAAAATGGTGTATGACGACCACCTTCTTCTTTCGAAAGAATATAGGTCTCGGCCGTGAATTCCGTGTGAGGCGTAATCGAACCAGGGGCTGCCAATACTTGACCGCGTTCGACTTCTTCCCGTTTCGTACCGCGCAAAAGGGCCCCAATGTTGTCGCCAGCTTCCCCACGATCCAACAATTTGCGGAACATTTCAACGCCAGTGACCGTCGTCTTAATCGTTGGACGAATCCCAACAATCTCAATCTCTTCACCGACTTTTACAATCCCTTGCTCGACACGACCCGTGACAACGGTACCGCGACCAGAGATCGAGAACACGTCTTCAACTGGCATCAAAAATGGCTTGTCCTTTGGACGTTCCGGTTGTGGAATATAGCTGTCAACCGCCGCCATCAGTTCCAGAATTTTCTGTTTCCCGATTTCGTCGTTCTTCCCTTCAAGCGCAGCCAATGCCGACCCTTTGATGATCGGAATGTCGTCGCCAGGAAAATCGTATTTCGACAACAAATCACGAATTTCCATCTCAACCAGCTCAAGAAGCTCGGCATCATCAACCATGTCCACTTTGTTCATGAACACGACCAAGGCAGGAACCCCAACCTGACGCGCCAACAGAATATGTTCGCGAGTTTGAGGCATAGGACCATCAGCAGCCGAAACCACCAAAATCCCACCATCCATTTGCGCCGCACCGGTAATCATGTTCTTCACATAGTCAGCGTGACCAGGGCAATCAACGTGCGCATAGTGACGCGCAGCCGTTTGATATTCAACGTGTGATGTCGAAATCGTAATCCCACGCGCTTTCTCTTCTGGTGATTTGTCAATCTGGTCATAGCTCATCGCGGTCGCGCCACCACCCGTCTCTGCCAACACTTTCGTGATCGCAGCCGTCAGCGTCGTCTTCCCGTGGTCAACGTGACCAATCGTTCCAATGTTACAGTGCGGCTTGTTCCGCTCAAATTTTTCCTTGCCCATTTTTATATCCTTTTCTCTTCAGAATTTAGATTAAGCAGCCAGTTTCTTTTTAACTTCTTCAACAACATTCGGTGGAACTGGATCATAGTGATCAAAGACCATCGTATATTGCGCCCGCCCTTGGGACATAGAGCGCAGGTTGTTGATGTAACCAAACATATTCGAAAGGGGAACCATTGCCGCAATAACCTTGGCATTGCCGCGATCATCCATGCTGCTAATCTGACCACGACGAGAGTTCAAATCGCCGATGACATCACCCATGTATTCCTCTGGTGTCACAACTTCAACCTTCATAATCGGCTCAAGCAGAACGGGACCAGATTTTTGCATCCCTTCCTTAAATGCAGCCCGCGCTGCAATTTCAAAAGCCAGAGCCGAGGAGTCAACATCATGGAACGCCCCATCAATCAAGCGGACCTTGAAGTCAACAACAGGGAACCCTGCAATAATCCCGGTTTCTTGGGCCCCCTTAAGACCTTTTTCAACACCTGGAATGTATTCTTTAGGAACAGCACCGCCCACAATTTCAGAAGTAAATTCGTAGCCCATCCCTGGCTCTTGAGGTTCGAAAACCATCACCACGCGAGCATATTGCCCCGAACCACCTGATTGTTTCTTGTGGGTGTAATCAATTTCAGACGCCCGCGCAATTGTCTCGCGGTAAGCCACCTGAGGAGCCCCAACATTTGCTTCGACCTTGAATTCACGACGCATCCGGTCAATCAGGATTTCAAGGTGAAGTTCACCCATCCCTTTCATGATCGTTTGGCCAGATTCGTGATCCACAGAAACACGGAAGGACGGATCTTCGGCAGCAAGACGTTGCAAGGCCAAGCCCATTTTTTCCTGATCTGCCTTGGATTTTGGCTCAACCGCAATCTCAATAACTGGCTCAGGAAATTCCATGCGCTCCAGAACAATCGGTTTATCAGAGTCGCAGAGCGTATCGCCCGTTGTTGTATCTTTCAATCCAACCAGAGCAACAATATCACCCGCATGAGCCTCTTTGATTTCTTCGCGGTTATTGGCATGCATCAAAAGCATACGACCAATCCGTTCTTTCTTGTCTTTTACCGAGTTCAAAACATAAGACCCAGCATCAAGCTTACCCGAATAGATACGCGCAAAAGTCAAAGAGCCCACAAATGGATCATTCATGATTTTGAATGCCAAAGCCGAGAACGGCTCATCTTCTTTACAAAGACGAACATCATCTTCGTCAGAATCAACTTTTTTACCTTTGACATTGCCCACATCAACCGGAGAAGGCAGATAGTCAACAACCGCATCCAACATCGGCTGTACGCCTTTGTTTTTGAACGCCGAACCACACATCATCGGAATCAACTTGAAAGCAATGGTCCCCTTGCGGATACATTTTTTCAAGGTTGGGACGTCAATTTCTTTGCCTTCCAAATAAGCTTCCATCGCCGCATCGTCCATCTCAACGGCCTGCTCAACCAAACGGTCGCGATATTTTTTAGCTTTCTCTTTAAGATCATCGGGAATTTCTTTTTCCTCAAACGTCGCGCCGAGGTTATCCGAATTCCAGATAATCGCCTTCATCGTAATCAGATCAACAATCCCAATGAATTCACTTTCTTCACCAATCGGCAAGGTCAAGACCAGCGCATCAATACCAAGACGCTTTTTAACGGACTCAACGCAATCGTAGAAGTTAGCACCGATTTTGTCCATTTTATTGGCAAAAATAATACGAGGCACATGGTATTTGTCACCTTGACGCCAAACCGTCTCGGTTTGAGGCTCAACCCCTTGGTTCCCATCAAGCAGGCAAACCGCACCATCAAGAACCCGCAAAGACCGCTCGACTTCAATAGTGAAATCAACGTGACCCGGAGTATCAATGATATTCATGCGGAACATCTCACCCGGAGCAACCCCATTATCAGGACCTTTCCAGAAGGTCGTGGTCGCCGCCGAGGTAATGGTAATCCCGCGCTCTTGTTCCTGCTCCATCCAGTCCATGGTCGCCGCGCCATCATGAACTTCACCAATCTTGTGAGATTTTCCGGTGTAGTACAGAACACGTTCGGTGGTCGTCGTCTTCCCAGCATCAATGTGCGCCATGATGCCAAAGTTACGATAGTTTTGAAGGGGATACTCGCGGGCCATTTTTTGTTCCTGTTTTCTAAACTTCTACCAGCGATAATGCGCAAACGCACGGTTGGCTTCCGCCATCTTATGCGTGTCATCCCGTTTTTTGATTGCTGATCCACGGTCGTTCGCAGCCTCCAAGGCCTCCGCAGCAAGACGCTCGGCCATGGTGTTCTCACCACGCTTACGAGCAAAGTCACGAAGCCAACGCATAGCCAAAGCCGCACCACGATCAGCACGAACTTCAACGGGAACTTGGTAGTTAGCCCCACCAACCCGACGAGAACGAACCTCGATCTGTGGACGAACTTTATTGAGAGCCATAATCATAACAGCCAAACCTTTGCTTTTCTTAGCAAGGTCAGGATTCATGTCCAGATCACCGAGTGACTTTTTTTCAATCATTGCGATTGCATCATAAACAATGCTCTCCGCAACAGATTTTTTTCCTCTGGTCATGATGATGTTAATGAATTTCGAAAGAACCACATCCCCAAACTTAGGATCCGGCAGAACTTCACGTTTTTTTGCAGTATGACGACGAGACATTTCTTCAAGGTCCTCTTAAAATTACTTAGGCTTCTTCGCGCCATAGCAAGAGCGCGATTGCTTACGATTTTTAACGCCCTGCGTATCCAGCGCGCCACGAACAATACGGTAACGAACCCCCGGCAAATCCTTGACCCGACCGCCATGAACAAGAACCACTGAGTGCTCTTGCAGGTTGTGACCTTCCCCACGAATGTAACAGATAACTTCAGACCCCGTGGTCAAACGAACCTTAGCAACCTTCCGCAAAGCCGAGTTAGGCTTTTTAGGGGTTGTGGTGTAAACGCGCGTACAAACGCCACGCACCTGAGGGTTCTGCTTCAGAGCCCGGTTCTTCTTACTTTTGACCTGTTTTTCCCGCGGGTTACGGATAAGCTGTTGAATTGTTGGCATTAGCTGGTGCCCTTAATCCTTCTTCAAATTTCAAAATTGTTGTGGACAGTGTGCGTCGTACCGCGACAGAGATAGAGAGTCAAGGACATAAAATCGTTCCTCGAACATATTTATCTCACACGGACATCCCCTAAGGGATTTTTAGTACCGCGTTTAACCTCTTTATTTTCCCTGAACTTCAGGTGTTTTCCGAAGGTTACAGCCGATGCATCCAAAACAAGTTCGCGGACTATAGGTTATCTTAAGCAAAGGTGTCAACGGTTATTTTACACTTTTTTAAGTTTTTTTGAGTCATCTCAATAAGTTAGTTTTTTTACAACTTTGCTGCGCCAATCTCCCTGCATTGGGCACAAAAAAACGGCCCTCGAAAGGGCCGGATTTCAATCTTTTCGAACGCAAGTCCAAGGCCCTTACTTAGGTGCCAGATTTCAGCTCTAGAACCTCAATCACGTCATGATCCGCCTCAATGGCTGTGCTTTCCGCCGCAGATTGCTGCTGAGCTGCCACCGCCAGTTTATCGCGAGAGGAGGCCATTTTCTTAAGTTGATTGACGTAGGCCCCCGTCCCCGCAGGAATCAGACGACCCACAATCACGTTTTCTTTGAGCCCCTTCAGGATATCAGATTTGCCTTGGCAAGCGGCCTCAGTCAAAACGCGAGTCGTTTCTTGGAAAGAAGCCGCCGAAATAAAGGACCGAGTTTGCAGAGACGCTTTTGTGATCCCTTGCAAAATTGGCCGCCCAACCGGAGGACGCTTCCCATCAGCTAAGTACTTCTGACGTTCAATCTCGAACTCATCCCGTTCGACGTGTTCGCCAACCAGATAGGTTGTATCACCAACTTCGAGAACTTCCATTTTTTGCAGCATTTGGCGCACAATCACTTCAATGTGTTTGTCGTTGATTTTCACGCCCTGCAAACGGTAAACATCTTGAATTTCGTTAATGAGGTAGTCGGCCAAGGCCTCAACCCCCATAACATCCAGAATGTCGTGTGGAACCATTGCCCCATCTAGCAGACGATCGCCCTTACGCACATAGTCACCTTCAGTGACCGCAAGGTGACGCCCCTTGGGAATGAGGTATTCTCTAGGCTCTTGATCTTTTTCGGCTGGACGAACCACCAAGCGACGTTTGGCTTTGTAATCCTTGCCAAATTCAACCTGACCTTCGATTTCCGAAATGATCGCCGCATCTTTCGGACGACGCGCTTCGAACAGCTCAGCCACACGAGGCAAACCACCGGTAATGTCACGCGTTTTGGAAGTCTCACGCGGAATACGCGCAATAATATCCCCTGCCTTGACTTCTTGCCCACTCTCAACCGAGAGAATGGCATCAACCGACATGTAATAGTTGGCCGGCAAGCCATTTGGCAGCGAGATAATCGCGCCTTTCTTATCCAGCAAAGACAAGCGAGGTTTCAAGTCTCCACCACGAGGCTGGGACCGCCAGTCAATCACCACTTTGGAAGAAATCCCTGTGGCTTCATCCATTTTTTCCGAGATGGACAAACCTTCGACCATATCAAAATAATGGGCCACCCCGTCTTTTTCGGTAATGATTGGCATGGTGAACGGATCCCATTCAGCCATCTTGTCGCCTGGCTTAACCTTCGCGCCATCTTCAATGAGCAAACGCGCCCCGTATGGCAAACGGTGAATGGCTTTCTCGGCCCCTTTGGCATCCTTCAAGACGATTTCGGTATTGCGGCCCATCACGATATTCACACCGGAAGAGTTCTTAACCACGTTATGGTGTTTGATTTCAACCGTTGCCGAAATAGTTGCTTCCACCGAAGATTTTTCAGCCCCTTTCTGAGCTGCCCCACCAATGTGGAAAGTCCGCATGGTTAGCTGCGTTCCGGGTTCCCCAATGGATTGAGCCGCCATCACGCCGACCGCTTCACCAATGTTGACCGACGTCCCACGTGCCAGATCCCGCCCATAGCAACGAGCGCAAACTCCGATTTGTGTATCGCAGGTTAAAACCGAGCGAACCAAAACCGAATCGATTCCCGCCGTTTCAATTTGCTCAGCCTTGACTTCGTCAATCAACTGGCCTGCCCCGACAATAACTTCCCCGTTCAATGGGTTGACAATGTCAAGAGATGCACTGCGCCCCAGAATGCGTTCCGCCAGCGAAACCACAACATCCGCGCCGCTCATCACTGCCCGCAAAGTAATCCCACGGGTCGAGCCGCAATCGTCTTCGTAAATCACAGCATCTTGAGCCACATCCACCAAACGACGCGTCAGGTACCCAGAGTTCGCCGTTTTCAGAGCCGTATCCGCCAAACCTTTCCTCGCCCCGTGGGTCGAGTTAAAGTATTCGAGAACCGACAGGCCTTCCTTAAAGTTCGAGATAATCGGCGTTTCGATGATTTCCCCCGAAGGTTTGGCCATCAAGCCCCGCATCCCTGCCAACTGGCGAATTTGAGCCGCAGAACCCCGCGCCCCAGAATGAGCCATCATGTAAACAGCATTCGGCGTTCCTGTTGAAAGGTTGGAAATCCCCTTCATCATCGCATCTGCCACGTCATCGGTACACCGCGACCAAATGTCAACAACCTTGTTGTACTTCTCGCCCTTGGTAATCAGACCGTCCATGTATTGCTGTTCGTACTCTTTGACTTTCCCTTCAGCATCCGCAACAAACTGAGCTTTGGCTTGAGGAATAATCAAATCGTCTTTCCCAAAGGAAATCCCCGAAATACAGGCATAACGGAACCCGAGTTTCATCATGCGATCACAGAAAATAACCGTCTCTTTCTGGCCGCAATGACGGTAAACCGTATCGATAAGGTTCGAGACTTCTTTTTTGGTCAACGTCGTATTAAGCACCGAAACTGGGACGTTTTTGTTCCGTGGCAACAAGTCCGCCATCAACATCCGCCCGGGCGTTGAATCAATCACCAACGTAACAGGCTCTCCATTGGAATCGACTGTTTTGTAGCGGCATTTGATTTTTGAATGCAACGTAACAACTTTGCTCTCCAGAGCGTGCTGAATTTCGCCCAGATCACGGAAGGTCATACCTTCCCCAGGTTGTTTATCTTGCACAATCGAGAGGTAATAGAGACCCAAAACAATATCCTGCGTTGGCACAATAATCGGCTTACCCGATGCCGGAGACAGAATGTTGTTGGTGGACATCATCAAAACGCGGCTTTCCAGTTGAGCCTCAATCGAAAGAGGCACATGGACGGCCATTTGGTCCCCATCAAAGTCCGCATTAAAAGCGGTACAAACGAGGGGGTGAAGTTGAATTGCCTTCCCTTCAATAAGGGTTGGCTCAAAAGCCTGAATCCCCAAACGGTGCAGCGTTGGCGCACGGTTCAAGAGAACAGGGTGTTCCCGAATCACTTCTTCGAGAATGTCCCAAACTTCCGGACGCTCGCGTTCGACCATCTTCTTGGCGGCTTTAACCGTTGTTGCCAAGCCGTAGAGTTCAAGTTTGTGATAAATAAAAGGTTTGAAGAGCTCCAAGGCCATTTTCTTCGGCAAACCACATTGATGGAGCTTCAGCTCCGGCCCCACAACAATAACGGAACGCCCCGAGTAATCGACCCTTTTCCCAAGCAAGTTCTGACGGAAACGACCCTGTTTCCCTTTGAGCATATCCGAAAGGGATTTGAGAGGACGTTTGTTTGCTCCTGTAATAACACGCCCACGACGCCCATTGTCAAAGAGAGCGTCAACGGCTTCTTGCAACATCCGTTTTTCGTTCCGGACAATAATGTCTGGAGCCCGCAATTCCATCAAGCGTTTCAAGCGGTTGTTCCGGTTAATAACACGGCGATAAAGATCGTTCAGATCCGAGGTGGCAAAACGGCCCCCATCAAGCGGAACAAGAGGACGAAGCTCAGGTGGCAAAACCGGAACCACATCCATAATCATCCACTCTGGACGCGTCCCCGAAGTGATAAATGCGTCAATGAGTTTAAGGCGTTTCACCAGTTTCTTACGTTTGGTTTCCGAAGAACAATCACGGAGATCTTCTTCGGTTTTGACTTTTTCCGTTTCAAGATTAATGGCCGAAAGAATTTCTTTCATGGCTTCCGCCCCGATTCCGGCACGGAAATTATCATCGCCGTACTCGTCTTGGGCATTCATGAACTCTTCTTCGGAAAGAAGCTGGAATGGCTTGAGCGGGGTAAGACCCGGGTCAATCACAACATAGTTTTCGAAGTAGAGAATCCGTTCAAGATCTTTCAAGGTAATATCAAGCATCAAGCCAATGCGGGAAGGCAAAGACTTCAAGAACCAAATATGAGCAACTGGCGAGGCCAGTTGAATATGCCCCATGCGTTCGCGGCGAACCTTGGTCAACGTGACTTCAACACCACATTTTTCGCAGATGATCCCTTTGTATTTCATCCGTTTGTACTTGCCGCACAAACATTCGTAATCCTTAACAGGGCCAAAAATACGAGCACAGAACAACCCATCGCGTTCAGGCTTGAACGTCCGATAGTTGATTGTTTCCGGTTTTTTGACTTCACCAAAAGACCAAGAGAGAATTTGTTCAGGGCTGGCTACCGAGATCCGGATTGCATCAAAGCTTTGCATTCCGGTAGGTTGTCCAAAGAGATTCATCAGTTCGTTCATTCTTGTGTACTCCGCTATAACGGTTTCAATGGTAA
The DNA here is from genome assembly GCA_018063145.1 of Alphaproteobacteria bacterium. GTDB lineage: Bacteria > Pseudomonadota > Alphaproteobacteria > Micavibrionales > Micavibrionaceae > UBA1573. The sequence continues at coordinate 6,562 of JAGOQV010000002.1, read as the reverse complement.
TCGGTTATGAGGCAGACGGTAGAGCGGGGAAAGCTTGAGCTATCCCCGCGCTCCAAACTTAATCTTCTTCGGATTGGGTCATCTCGACATTAAGACCGAGGGCTTTCAGTTCCTTGGTCAAAACATTGAAGGACTCTGGAACGCCAATTTCGAAATTGTCTTCGCCTCTGACAATCGCTTCATAGACTTTCGAACGGCCCGCCACGTCATCCGACTTAATCGTCAGGAGTTCCTGAAGCGTATAAGCCGCACCGTAAGCTTGCAGAGCCCAGACCTCCATCTCCCCAAACCGCTGACCACCGAATTGAGCTTTACCGCCCAAAGGTTGCTGCGTAACCAGAGAGTACGGACCAATCGACCGCGCATGGATTTTGTCATCAACCAAGTGGTGAAGCTTGAGCATATACATATACCCAACCGTTACTTGACGATGGAACTTCTCACCGGTCCGCCCATCAATCAAAGTAACTTGACCGGAACGGTGGAGACCAGCTTGTTCCAAAAGACCAGTGATATCCGATTCTTCTGCCCCGTCAAAGACAGGGGTTGCCATCGGCACACCACCACGCAGGTTGTTGGCCATCTCAAGGGTTTGCTTATCATTCAGCAAGGTTACTTTCTCGTTGTATTCGCTTTCGCCATAAACGTTTTTCAGTTTGTCGTTGAGCTGTACGAATTCCGAGCCAGATGGATTTTTCCGGTCCACAAATCCGTCAATCAATTGACCAATCTGACGCCCAAGAGAGGCAGAAGCCCAACCCAAATGGGTTTCAAGAATCTGACCCACATTCATCCGCGAAGGAACCCCAAGAGGATTGAGAACAACATCAACCGGTGTTCCATCTTCCAAGTATGGCATATCTTCGCGTTTCATAATCCGCGAAACAACCCCCTTGTTTCCATGACGACCCGCCATTTTATCACCTGGCTGAGTTTTCCGTTTAATTGCCACGAAAACTTTGACCATTTTCATGACACCCGGAGGCAATTCGTCCCCACGTTGAAGTTTTTCAACTTTGTTCTCAAAACGAGCTTTGAGGTTATCAACGGCGTCGTCAAAAGTTTTGCCGATGGTTTCAATTTCCGCCATGATCGCTTCATTCTCGACACCAATTTGACGCCACAAACCGCGACGCTCCACTGATTCAAGATCAGATTGGGAGAGTTTTTCACCTTTTTTCAAGGAACTCACCCCTTTCGGGACACTTGAGACAACTTGACCGACCAGCAATTCACCTAAGCGGCTATAAAAACCAGATTCGATGATTTTGCGTTCGTCATCGCGGTCCTTAGCCAGACGTTCAATTTCAGACCGCTCAATCGAGAGAGCCCGAGAATCTTTGTCGATCCCACGACGGTTGAAGACACGAACTTCAACCACTGTCCCAGCCGTTCCGGGAGGCAAGCGCAGCGAAGAGTCTTTAACGTCTGCCGCTTTTTCACCAAAAATCGCCCGCAGAAGTTTTTCTTCTGGAGTCATTGGGCTTTCACCTTTCGGTGTGACCTTACCGACCAGAATATCACCAGGTCCGACTTCGGCTCCGATATGAACAATACCGGACTCATCAAGGTGTTTGAGAGCTTCTTCACCAACGTTTGGAATATCGCGGGTAATTTCTTCAGGACCCAATTTGGTGTCCCGAGCCATTACTTCGAATTCCTCGATATGGATCGATGTGAAAACGTCATCCGCAACAATCCGTTCCGAAAGCAGGATCGAATCTTCGAAGTTGTACCCATTCCACGGCATGAAGGCGACAAGAACGTTCCGCCCCAAAGCCAGTTCTCCCAGCTGAGTTGACGGACCATCTGCAATAATGTCACCAGTTTTGATGACATCACCAACTTTCACCAAAGGCCGTTGGTTAATACAGGTCGATTGGTTCGAACGTTGGAATTTCATCATTTTATAGATGTCAACAATCGGCTCATCCGCACGCAATTCTTCTGTTGCACGGATAACGATACGGGTTGCATCCACCTCAACCACTGTCCCTGCGCGGCGAGCGGCCACAGCAGCCCCCGAGTCAAGAGCAACCGTGAGTTCCATCCCCGTTCCCACCAGCGGCGCATCTGTACGCAACAAAGGAACCGCTTGACGCTGCATGTTCGAGCCCATCAAGGCCCGGTTCGCGTCATCGTTTTCAAGGAACGGAATAAGGGCTGCGGCAACCGATACAATCTGTTTCGGAGAAACATCAATGTATTCAATCGCTGCAGGATGAGACATCAAGTTCTCACCAGCTTTACGACAAGAAACCAGATCATCGACAAACCCACCCTCTTCACTCAAAGGAGAGTTAGCCTGTGCAATGGTATATTTGGCTTCTTCCATGGCCGACATATAGACGACTTCATCCGTTACTTTACCGCCAGAAACCTTACGGTATGGGCTCTCGATAAAGCCGTACTGATTCACCCGCGCAAAAGTTGCAAGAGAGTTAATCAGACCAATGTTCGGACCTTCAGGCGTTTCAATCGGGCAGATACGTCCATAGTGGGTTGGGTGCACGTCACGAACTTCAAAGCCCGCACGTTCCCGCGTCAACCCGCCAGGGCCGAGTGCAGAAAGACGCCGTTTGTGCGTAATTTCCGAGAGTGGGTTGGTTTGGTCCATAAACTGTGACAATTGGCTGGAACCAAAAAATTCACGAACAGCCGCCTGAGCCGGTTTAGAGTTAATCAAATCATGCGGCATATAGTTGTCAATATCAACCGAAGACATCCGCTCCCGAATAGCTCTTTCCATCCGCAGCAAACCAAGACGAACTTGGTTTTCCATCAACTCACCGACCGAGCGAACGCGGCGGTTGCCGAGGTTGTCAATATCATCGACTTCGCCACGACCATCTTTGAGTTCATGAAGATATTTCAGGATCGAGAGAATATCTTCTTTGCGCAAAACGCGCAGTTGATCGTCCGTCTTGAGATCAAGCCGCGCATTCATTTTCACACGACCAACCGCCGAAAGATCATACCGTTCGGGATCAAAAAACAGCGAGTGGAAAAGGCCTTCCGCCGATTCAACTGTTGGAGGCTCACCCGGACGCATGACACGATAAATATCAATCAAGGCTTCTTCGCGGGTGTCGCATTTATCCGCAAGCATCGTGGTCCGCAGATAAGGCCCGACATTGATGTGATCAATCGCAAGAATTGGCAGATCAGATCCACCTTCTTCAAGAATTTTTTCGACATCATCACCAGCTAGCTCGTGACCTGCTTCAAACAAAACCAAGCCGGTTTTAGGGTCCAGAACATCGGTTGCAAGGTAAGAACCAACCAGCTCTTCCACTTGAACCAACACGTCTTTGAGACCATCATCCATCAACTTGCGCGCAAGACGCGGAGTCATTTTGGTTCCGGCATCAGACACAACTTTTCCGCTTTTGGCATCAACCAGATCATAGACTAACTTGACACCACGCAAGCGATCGGCATCAAACGAGGTTTTCCAGCCTTTTTTATCGTGGGTGTAGTGAATGATTTTGTAGAAGGTGCTGAGGATTTCCTCGTTGCTCATTCCTTGAATCAGCAAAGGATCAATCGGTTTGTCTTTTTTCTGGCATTCCAAAATATATTCTTCGGTTTCTGCGCTGTAGAGAGCCCGCAAAAACGTCGTCACTGGCAATTTACGGCGACGGTCAATCCGCACATTCAAAACATCTTTGGCATCAAATTCAAAATCAAGCCACGAGCCCCGATAAGGAATAATCCGCGCAGCAAAAAGATACTTGCCCGAAGAGTGGGTCTTGCCACCGTCATGATCGAAGAAAACGCCCGGGGACCGGTGCATTTGCGAAACAATGACCCGCTCAGTCCCGTTGACAATAAACGTCCCGTTGCGCGTCATGAGAGGCATATCCACCATGTACACATCTTGTTCCTTGATGTCGCGAATAGAGCGCAAACCCGTTTCCTCGTCCACATCAAAGACCGACAAGCGCAGCGTCACCCGCAAAGGAGCAGCATAGGTCATGCCCCGCGCATAGCATTCATCTACATCGTACTTTGGCGTTTCAAATTCGTACCGCACGAAATCAATTTCAGCCTTGTCCGAGAAATCCTTGATCGGAAACACAGAAGAAAGAACCTCCTGCAAACCCTGCATTTTCCGATCATCTGCCGGAATATGCATTTGCAAGAATTGTTCGTAGGAATCTTTTTGAACCTCAATCAGATTCGGCATCGCCGCAACTTCACGGATTTTTCCGAATGAGCGGCGAATCCGCTTGCGTCCGGTAAAACTTTCAACGATGGCAGAAGGATTGAGGGAAATGGATTTCTTGGCAGTCGCTGTTTTTTTCATTCCTAGGCCCTTAAAAAATAGTCTGATTGCATCAGTTCTGTTTTGAAAAAAAATCCAACCACATCACCCGCTTTATGCTCCTGAATCCGCTGCGGTTCTGCGGTTCGGAGAGCTTAAAGCCATTCCAGAATGGTTGCGGTTTTTCTTCGGGTCCGCAAATAAAGCACGCAGAAAACATCTCTGTTTCCTGACGAAGTATCGGTTTGTACCGAGTCCCGCCCTCGCTGTCCAGCAAAAAATACAAATTTTTGGTTAATCTTTTATCGAAACATTAATTTCCCTATTATTTTATAACCTACCTACAATCTGCTTTACTTTCTTGGCGGTTGGTTTATACCTCCCCTGCAAATTCCACTCACAGACCTCAAGGGAGTTTGCGTTATGCTGATTCAAGAAAAAATCCGTGAAGGCCTCACTTTTGATGACGTCCTTCTTTTGCCGGCAGCCTCAAACGTGCAACCAGCCGAAGTCTCAACAAAAACCCAGTTAACGCGCAACATTTCTCTCAGTATTCCTCTTCTTTCAGCGGCCATGGATACGGTCACTGAGTCGCATATGGCAATCGCAATGGCGCAAAACGGTGGGTTAGGAGTTATTCACCGCAATCTGACACCAGACCGGCAAGCAGAAGAGGTGCGGCGCGTCAAACGTTATGAATCGGGGATGGTGGTCAATCCGATCACGATTCGTCCAGACGCTACCTTAGCCGAAGCTTTGGAAACAATGGGCCGTTACAGTATTTCGGGAGTTCCGGTAACGGAAGAGAACGGAAAACTGGTAGGAATCTTAACCAACCGCGATGTTCGTTTTGCCGAAAACCCTTTGCAGCCTGTACGGGAATTGATGACCTCGGAAAACTTGATCAAAGTTTACAACTCGGTTGATAAGGCTGGCGCAAAACAATTGCTGCACAAAAACCGGATCGAAAAACTGTTAGTCGTGGACAATGACGACCGCTGCATTGGCCTTGTGACAGTTAAAGATATTGAAAAATCACAGACTTACCCCTTGGCAGCCAAGGACAGCAAAGGCCGCTTGCTCGTAGGAGCCGCGGTTGGAACAGGTGAAGTCAACGGATATGAAAGAGCCTTGGTTTTGGCCGATGCTGAACTGGATGTCGTAGTAGTTGATACCGCGCATGGCCATTCCCAAGGCGTCCTGAACATGGTGGCTCGAATTAAAAAATCTTGTGGCGAGCGCGTTCAGGTCATTGCAGGAAATATTGCAACAGGCGATGCAGCACGAGCCTTGATTGATGCAGGAGCGGATGCCGTCAAAGTTGGTATTGGGCCAGGCTCAATCTGCACAACACGGGTTGTGGCAGGGGTTGGGGTTCCTCAACTCTCTGCGATTATGAGCGTAGCAGAGATCTGCCATTCCCAGAAAATTCCGGTAATTGCCGATGGTGGAATCAAATATTCGGGCGACTTGGCCAAAGCTATTGCAGCCGGAGCTGATTGCGCAATGATGGGCAGTATGTTTGCCGGAACCGATGAAGCCCCGGGCGAAGTCATTCTTTATCAAGGACGTTCCTACAAATCTTATCGCGGCATGGGTTCAGTGGGAGCAATGGTGGGCGGTTCGGCAGACCGTTATTTCCAAGGAGGCGTGAGTGAAACAGGAAAACTGGTTCCCGAAGGAATTGAAGGCCGCGTTCCCTATAAAGGCCCCATTGCCAGCGTAATACACCAGATGGTGGGGGGACTGCGTGCCTCCATGGGATATACAGGATGTTCAACGATTCCCCTGATGCAAGAAAAAGCCGAATTCATTCGTATGACCTCGGCAGGGTATCGAGAAAGCCATGTTCACGATGTAACCATCACAAGCGAAGCCCCCAATTATCGCAGAGAGTCATAACTCGCAACCTTCTGAAAAATAATAAGACTTGCACAAAATTTTCTTGAAAAAATGAGAAAAAATGGGTTGATTTTTGAGGAAGTTTGATCCTTATCTATTGCCTGAAAGACGTTCTTTCACTTCTCAATCATCCCTTTTCCTTGGAGGAATTATAAATGAACAAACTGACCGCCTTGGCTATTGCCTTGATCGCTCTGACCCCTGTTGCTGCTTCGGCCAACGAACATGAAAAAGCTGCTGCTCCTGCTGTAGCTGCTGACGCTGCCGCTGCTCCTGCTGTAGCTCCTGCTGCTGAAGTTAAAGAAGTCACCTTGAAAGATGGCACCAAAGCCGTTATCGAAGGCGAAAATGTTTTCACTGTTGCTGAAGACGGCGCAAAAACCCCTGCACCTG